>NC_003106.2:0-300000 GCF_000011205.1 Sulfurisphaera tokodaii str. 7 | reverse complement strand
CAGCTATTACACCAAGTCTAGCAGTTGGTAATGCTTTAAGAAGTCCTTCAACTAATGGTGTTGCTGCTCTTAGAATACTTATAATTACGATATTTTCCAAGTCATAGATATAGACTCCTTTAGCTTTTACACCTAAAGGAGTCTCTACTTCAATAATGTTGTAATCTAACATATTAAGAATTTCATATCCTATAATTCTACCTAATCTTACTAAAGTCTTCCTAAAAGTAATCTGATCTGTATTTTTAGATCTTAACTGAGTTAAAAAATGTAATGTAATTGGTTTAGATAATACAAAAAGAGGCATATATTTACCTCTTTGTTGTCAATTTTCTTGCTTCTCTCTCTGTTTCTCTAAGTATTAAAATATCACCTAATCTTACTGGGCCCTTTACATTTCTGGTTAAAATTCTTCCTTTATCTCTTCCTTCTAAAACTCTGACTCTAACCTGAGTTACTTCACCAGTAACACCAGTTCTATCTAGAATTTGTATTACTTCAGCTGGGAATCCAAATTCTTCAATTACCGAAGACTGAGCTTGTGATTTTTCTTTTTCGCTCATTTTCTTATTCCCTTAGTAATCAAAAAACCAATTCACTTAAATACTTCACTCTCTGTATTATCATGAGATGCCCTCAATTAAACAGTGCAGTTTCTGTGGAAAAGAAATACCGCCAGCAACTGGTTTAATGTATATAAGAAATGATGGTAGTATATTATGGTTCTGTTCAAATAAATGTAAAAAATCAATGTTGAAGCTACATAGAGATCCTAAAAAGTTGAAATGGACAAAATCATATATAGGTGGTAAGTGATGAGTATCCAAAGAACTTTTGTTATGATAAAACCAGATGGTGTAAGAAGAAATCTTATTGGCGAAATAATTTCTAGATTTGAAAAAAGAGGTCTTAAAATTATAGGCTTAAAAATGGTTAAAATAGATAGACCTACTGCAGAAAGACTTTATGAAGAGCATAAAGGTAAATCATTCTTTGAGGAGTTAATTAGCTATATAACTTCTGGTCCAGTAGTGTGTATGGTAATCGAAGGAGATGAAGCTGTTAGTGTTGTTAGAAAAATGATAGGAAACACTGACCCTAAAGAGGCTCCACCAGGTACAATAAGAGGTGATTATGCCTTAAGTAAAGCAGAAAATGTTATACACGCTTCAGATAGTGAAGAAAAGGCAAAAAGAGAAATGAGTATATTTTTCAAAGAAGAAGAGCTAGTTACACCTTTAGCCCAAGTGCATATGTAGGGTCATTAACTCTTTTTATATTAATTATTTCCTTTATAACTTCTTTCATATCATCTGTGATTATATCTTTATATTTGGTTAATAGTATCTCTAAATCTTCCTTTGGTACATCAGTGTAGAGTATTTCTCCTTCATCAATTTGTCTTCCTACCATTATATTTCCCTTTATAGAAACAGCTACTTCCATTCCTTTAGTAGCCCTATCTACACTTTTTTTATTATCTTGAATTTGAAGTATCTCACCCACTCTTTTACCATCTTTTTTCATAACTGGAAACTTTGGCCTTATTATTCCTCCTAGCACTTCAACACCTACTATTACTGGATCACTTCTACGGAATACATAACCTGGTATTAACCTAAATTTGCCTGGAAGAATTAAAGAATCTAGAGTTCTTCTCTTTTCACTTTCTCTTACTTCTGTTATATACTTCTCTATATCATCTATTAATTGGTATATTATTTCGCTGTAAATTAACTTAATGTTATTTGGGACTTCTATGCCTTGTAATGGTTTTACTCTAAATGCGGCTATAATTCCGTATTCTTTTGCTTCTTGTAAAGTAAGTTCAGCTTCAGTTATATCTTTTTTTGTTATAGGACCTATATCTGCTAATCTAATCGGAATGTTCTTTTGTTTTAGTCCTTCAACTATAGCTTCTAAACTTCCTAAACTATCAGCTTTAACAACAATACCTGCTATGTTTGCATTGTAATATTTTACACTAGCTATTTCTTCTTGTATAATTTTCTTGTATTCTTCAATTTGTTGCTCGTTCTCTGCTACAAATAACGGAGAACCTGCTAATGCATTTTCGAGTTCTGGTGCATAAATCTTAACACCTGCAGCAGCATAAACTTCATCAATTTGTGTTAAGTCTGTCTTAACTACTTTGATGTCTTGCAAAGGCTTTGGTACAAGAATTGACCTTACCTTTGTTACAATTGGCCCGTTTAGACCCCCAATTATAATTGTATCATTCTTCTTTAAGATCCCATCGTATATAATAACATCAATAGTATATCCGAGCCCTTGTAATTCTTTTACCTCTAATATAACACCTTTAGCCGGTCCTTCGGCAAATCTTAATTTTGTTTTCATATAATTCTGTGTTAATCCAGCAAGTAGAGCAAGTAATTCAGCTATTCCTTCGCCTGTCTTAGCTGAAACAGGTACTATTGCAACTGTTTTAGTGAAATCTCTTATACGATCGAACCTATCTGCATTGAAGCCTAATTCTGCTAATTGTCCTACAAGCCTATATACGTAATTATCTAGTTGAGTTTGTACATCTTTTCTTTGGCTTTTTATACTTTCTAAGAAGGAATAAGTATCTATTGGTTTCCAGCCAGGTATTCTGTCAATTTTATTTGCGGCCACTAAGAAAGGAACTTTTCTACTTCTTAATATCTCTAAGGATTCATAAGTTTGTTTTTGAAACCCTTCTACTACATCTACGACAAGAATAGCAATATCTGCAACACTCCCCCCTCTTCTTCTTAGATTACTAAATAGTTCATGCCCTGGAGTGTCAATAAAGAGTAATCCAGGTATTTCAAGTTTAATTGGAAATGTCTTTTTCAATGGTTCTGCTATTTTCTCTATTACACTCGTAGGAACGAAGCTAGCTCCTACTTCTTGAGTCATTTCCCCTGGTTCCTTTTTTACTACTGCAGTTCCTCTAATTTTATCTAATAATGTTGTTTTACCGTGATCTACATGGCCTAAAACCACTACAATAGGTTGTCTAAGTCTTCTACTTTGTAACTGTTGAGACATAATCTTTCACCAACTAAAACCACATTGATATCTATTTCATGCTCAAAAAATTTAATCTTATATTTAGTAAAGATACTGGTGTTATTACATTGAGTGAATTAGATAAAAAGGCAATTGAAATTTCTTCTAAATATAAGGGAAAAATACAAATATTACCTAAGGTTCCTATAAAATCCATAGACGATTTTGCCGTTTTATATACTCCAGGTATAGCAGCAGTATCCAAGGAAATTGCGAAAAACAAAGAATTATCTTTCCATTATACTTATAGGTGGAATGCTATCGCTATAGTAACTGATGGTACAAGAGTTTTAGGATTAGGAGATATTGGACCAGAGGCCGCAATGCCAGTAATGGAAGGAAAGGCTTTGATCTTTAAATATTTAGGTGGTGTTGACGCGATACCGTTGCCGATAGGTACGAAGGATCCGGATAAAATTATTGAAACAGTTAAAATACTAGAACCAGCTTTTGGAGGGATTAATTTAGAGGATATAGAATCACCTAAATGTTTTTATATTCTAGATAAATTAAGGCAAACAGTTGAAATTCCTGTATGGCATGACGATCAACAAGGTACAGCAGGAGCTACACTAGCTGGATTAATAACATCTCTTGAGATAACTGGCAAAGACCCAAAAAATATAAGAGTCATTCTATATGGCGCTGGGGCAGCAAATATAGCTACAGCGAGATTATTATATAAATATGGTGTTCCCTATGAAAATATGATTGTTATAGATAGTAAAGGACCATTGTATAAAGGAAGAAATGATGAGGATTCAATGAAATTAGAAAATCCATGGAAATATGAACTTCTAGAAAAAACAAATAAAATTGGTGCTAGGACAATAGAAGATGCTTTTAAAGGTGCTGATGTTTTAATTGCAGCTTCTAAGCCAGGCCCTGGTGTAATAAAATCAGATTGGATAAAATTAATGAATAAAGATCCAATAGTGTTTGCATTAGCTAATCCTGTTCCTGAAATCTGGCCAGATGAAGCGAAAAATGCTGGTGCTAGGATTGTAGCTACTGGAAGAAGTGATTTACCTAACCAAGTAAATAACTCCTTAATATTTCCAGCAGTTTTTAGGGGTGCTTTAGATGTTAGAGCGAAAACTATAACTGATGAAATGGTAATCGAAGCGGCAAGAGAATTAGCTTCCTTTGCTAGAGAAAAAGGAATTAATGAAAATTATATTATTCCCAAAATGACTGAGTGGGAAGTATACCCAAGAGTAGCAGCTGCTGTAGGGATGAAGGCTATACAGCAAGGTATTGCAAGAGTTTCATTATCATATGACGAAATTTATTCTTCCGCAAGAGAGATTATAAATTCTGCAAGAAAACTCCTTTCTTCATTAACATAATTTTTTTAAGTGGTCGAAACTACTTACATATTACGACTTAGTTTGGTGAATATAATGCGTTCTTCATCAAAAATTAAAATAGATCCTAGTCAGCATGAGCTTGTTCCTAAGCATGAGGTCCTAAGCATAGAAGAAGCTTATAAAATTCTTAAGGAATTAGGAATAAAACCAGAGCAACTTCCTTGGATTAGAGCATCAGATCCTATAGCTAAATTAGTTGGTGCAAAACCTGGAGATATAATTAAAATTACCAGAAAAAGCTCTTTGTCTGGAGAAGTAGTTGTATATAGATACGTTATAAGTGGGTGATATAAGTGAGTCTTACAGTTAATGAGAGATGGGAAATTGTTAAATCATTCTTTAAACTAAGGGGTTTAGTGAGACAACATTTAGATTCTTTCAATGATTTTCTGCGAAATAAATTACAACAAATAATAGATGAACAAGGGGAAATTATAACAGAAATACCTGGATTAAAAATTAAGTTAGGTAAAATAAGATATGATAGACCTGGAATTAGAGAAACAGATAAAGGACCCCCTAAAGAATTAACTCCTCTTGAGGCTAGACTTAGGAATCTAACTTATGCTGTCCCATTGTATCTAACTATGATTCCAATAGAGAATAATATAGAAGGAGAGCCAATTGAGGTTTATATAGGAGATCTGCCAATTATGTTAAAATCAATTGCAGATCCTACATCTAACATGACTTATGATGAGCTAATAAAGATAGGAGAAGATCCTAAGGATCCTGGAGGCTATTTTATAGTAAATGGAACAGAAAAAGTAATCGTTGCGCAAGAAGATTTGGCCACTAATAGAGTATTGGTTGATTATGGTAAAAGTGGTTCTAATATAACCCATGTTGCAAAAATTACATCAGCTGCTGCGGGATATAGAGTTCAAGTAGTAATTGAAAGATTAAAGGATAGTAGTATTCAAGTATCATTTGCTACAGTTCCAGGTAAAATTCCATTTGTCATTATGATGAGAGCATTAGGTTTCACTACAGATAAGGACATTGTTTATGCAGTATCTTTAGATCCAGAAATACAGAATGAATTACTACCTTCATTAGAGCAAGCAAGTTCAATAACTACAGTTGAAGATGCCCTTGACTTTATAGGAAATAGGATAGCTATAGGTCAGAAAAGAGAAAACAGAATTCAAAGAGCCGAGCAAATTATAGATAAATACTTCTTACCTCACATTGGTACATCCCCAGAAGATAGGAAGAAGAAGGGATATTATTTGGCTGCTGCTGTAAATAAGCTTCTAGAACTATATCTAGGAAGAAGACAACCAGATGATAAAGATCATTATGCTAATAAGAGGGTTAGACTAGCAGGAGATTTATTTACAAGCTTATTCAGAGTTGCATTTAAAGCATTTGTTAAAGATCTGGTCTATCAATTAGAAAAGGCAAAAGTAAGGGGTAGAAGACTTTCATTAACTGCATTAGTAAGGGCTGATATAATTACTGAAAGAGTAAGACATGCACTAGCTACTGGAAATTGGGTTGGAGGAAGAACTGGCGTAAGTCAGCTATTAGATAGAACTAATTGGTTATCAATGTTAAGTCACTTAAGGAGAGTAGTATCCTCACTAGCTAGAGGACAACCAAACTTTGAAGCTAGAGATTTACATGGAACT
This sequence comes from Sulfurisphaera tokodaii str. 7, assembly GCF_000011205.1. Classification (NCBI taxonomy): domain Archaea; kingdom Thermoproteati; phylum Thermoproteota; class Thermoprotei; order Sulfolobales; family Sulfolobaceae; genus Sulfurisphaera; species Sulfurisphaera tokodaii. Next base: position 293,936 of record NC_003106.2, on the reverse strand, counting down.
CAATGGGGTAGAATGTGTCCGTTTGAAACCCCAGAAGGTCCTAATAGTGGACTAGTTAAAAATTTGGCATTATTAGCTCAAGTTTCCGTTGGTATTAATGAATCAAGCATAGAAAAGGTAATTTATGAACAAGGTGTTATATCTCAAGAGGAACTTATAGATAGACTTTCAGCTGAAGAGGATATAAATAAGTATCTAAATTGGAGTAAAGTCTATTTAAATGGAAGATTATTAGGATATTATCCAGATGGAAAAGAACTAGCAGAAAAAATAAGAGAGCTACGTAGATCTGGTAAGATTAGTGACGAAGTTAATGTTGCTCATATAGTCACAGAATACATAAATGAAGTACATATAAATTGTGATGGAGGAAGAGTTAGAAGACCATTAATTATTGTTAAAGATGGTAAGCCCTTAGTAAGCGAAGACGACATAGAAAAATTAAGGAAAGGAGAGATAACTTTTGATGACCTTGTAAAACAAGGTAAGATTGAATTTCTAGATGCTGAAGAAGAAGAAAATGCATACATTGCACTTAACCCACAAGACCTTACTAAAGATCATACTCATTTAGAAATATGGCCTCCAGCTATATTAGGGATTACAGCCTCGATTATTCCCTATCCAGAACATAATCAGTCACCAAGAAATACATATCAATCTGCTATGGCTAAACAAGCTTTAGGATTATATGCAGCTAACTATCAGCTCAGAACTGATACTCGTGCTCATTTACTTCATTATCCGCAAAAACCTTTGGTAGGAACAAAAATATTAGACATTATAGGTTATAATGATAGGCCTGCTGGGAATAATGCTATTTTAGCAGTAATGTCATACACGGGATATAATATGGAAGATGCAATTATAATGAATAAATCTTCAGTAGAAAGGGGTATGTATAGGTCAACATTCTTCAGACTTTATTCAACTGAAGAGTTGAAATATCCTGGAGGTCAAGAAGATAAAATAATGAAGCCAGAGCCAGGTACTAAGGGTTACAAGGGTAATGAGTATTATAGATTACTTGAAGATAATGGAATAGTATCCCCAGAGGTTGAAGTAAAAGGTGGAGATGTACTTATAGGTAAAGTTAGTCCGCCAAGATTTTTACAAGAATTTAAAGAACTATCTCCGGAGCAATCAAAGAGAGATACCTCAATTGTTACAAGACATGGAGAGATGGGTATAGTAGATTTAGTATTAGTAACCGAATCATCTGAAGGAAATAAGTTAGTAAAAGTTAGAGTAAGAGATCTTAGAATTCCAGAAATAGGTGATAAATTTGCTACAAGACATGGACAAAAAGGAGTAATAGGGATGCTAATAGATCAAGCTGACATGCCTTATACAGTAAAAGGAGTAGTTCCAGATATAATTTTAAATCCACACGCATTACCATCAAGAATGACAATAGGACAAATAATGGAAGCTTTGGCGGGCAAGTATGTTGCGTTAACGGGTAAACCAGTTGATGCTACTCCATTTATTGAAAGTCCTCCTTTAGAAGAAATAAGGAAAGGAATTAGGGAATCTGGATTATTACCAGACGGGACAGAAGTAGTTTATGATGGTAGAACAGGTCAGAAATTAAAGGGCAGAATATTATTTGGTATAGTATACTATCAAAAATTACATCACATGGTTGCTGATAAGATGCATGCAAGGGCTAGAGGACCGGTACAAATATTAACTAGACAACCAACTGAAGGTAGAGCTCGTGAAGGCGGATTAAGATTCGGAGAAATGGAAAGAGACTGTCTTATTGGTTTTGGGACTGCAATGCTCATTAAAGATAGATTATTAGATAATTCAGATAAAGCAACAATTTATGTTTGTGATAAATGCGGATATATAGGTTGGTATGATAGAGCTAGAAATAAGTATGTATGTCCAATACATGGTGAGAATGCAAACTTATATCCAGTTACTGTTTCATATGCATTTAAGTTACTTTTACAAGAGTTAATGAGTATGGTTATATCACCTAGATTAGTATTAGGTGATAAAGTTTCTGTAGGTGGTGAGAATAATGAGTGAAAAGATAATTAAAGGGATAAAATTTGGTATTCTTTCTCCAGATGAAATTAGAAAAATGTCAGTGACAGCTATTATAACATCTGAAGTTTACGACGAAGACGGTACTCCTATTGAAGGAGGTGTAATGGATCCAAGGCTTGGAGTAATTGAACCAGGCCAAAAATGCCCTACATGTGGGAATACTTTAAATGGCTGTCCTGGACATTTCGGTCATATAGAATTAGTAAGGCCAGTAATTCACGTAGGTTTTGTAAAGCATGTTTATGATATATTAAGAGCTACATGCAGACATTGTGGAAGGCTTAAGATAAAAGAAGAAGATTTGCAGAGATATTCGAGAATATATCACGCAATTAAGGATAGATGGCCTTCAGCAGCAAGAAGATTAGTAGAATATATAAAGAAAAATGCAATGAAAAACATGGAATGTCCTCACTGTGGTGAAAAACAATTTAAGATAAAGTTGGAGAAACCGTATAATTTCTATGAAGAGAGGAAAGAAGGTGTTATTAGACTAACTCCTTCAGATATAAGAGAAAGACTAGAAAGAATACCAGATAGTGATTATGAATTACTAGGATATGATCCTAAATATTCTAGGCCAGAATGGATGATTTTAACAGTATTGCCAGTTCCTCCAATAACTATTAGACCTTCAATAACAATAGAAAGTGGAATTAGGGCTGAAGACGACTTAACTCATAAGTTAGTGGATATAATAAGAATAAACGAAAGACTAAAGGAAAGTATAGATGCTGGTGCCCCACAATTAATAATTGAAGATTTATGGGATCTATTACAATATCATGTTTCTACTTACTTCGATAATGAAATACCTGGAATACCACCAGCAAAACATAGATCTGGTAGACCTTTAAGAACATTAGCTCAAAGACTAAAAGGAAAAGAAGGTAGATTCAGAGGTAACTTATCTGGAAAAAGAGTAGACTTTTCAGCAAGAACCGTAATATCACCTGATCCTAATATAAGTATTGATGAAGTCGGAGTACCGGTAGCTATTGCAAAAACGTTAACTGTGCCAGAAAGAGTTACTAAAATGAATATAGAAAGAATGAGACAATATGTAATTAATGGCCCAGAAAAATGGCCGGGTGCAAATTATGTTATTAGACCAGATGGTAGGAGAATAGATTTAAGATATGTAAAGGATAGAAAGGAGCTTGCATCAAGTTTAACCCCCGGATATATTGTTGAAAGGCATCTAATTGATGGTGATATTGTATTATTCAATAGACAACCATCTCTACATAGAATCTCTATGATGGGACATAAGGTAAAGGTATTACCAGGTAGGACTTTCAGGCTAAATCTGTTAGTATGTCCCCCATATAATGCTGATTTTGATGGAGATGAAATGAATTTACATGTGCCTCAATCAGAAGAAGCAATAGCTGAAGCTAAAGAAATAATGCTAGTACACAGGAATATAATAACCCCTAGGTATGGAGGTCCTATAATGGGTGGAGCACAAGATTATATTAGTGGAGCTTATCTATTAACAGTAAAAACTACGTTACTTACTAGAGAAGAAGTAACTACAATTCTGGGTGTAACTGATTTTATGGGTGAAATAGGAGAGCCTGCAATACTAGCACCTAGAGAATATTACACCGGAAAACAGATAGTAAGTCTATTCTTGCCAAAAGATTTCAATTTCCATGGACAAGCTAACATATCCAAAGGTTTCAGAGCTTGTAAAAATGAAGTATGTCCCCATGATTCGTATATAGTTATCAAGAACGGTATACTTTTAGAAGGAGTATTAGATAAAAAAGCAATAGGAAACCAGCAACCAGAAAGTATATTGCATTGGTTAGTGCGAGAGTATGGGACAGAATATGGAAGATGGGTAATGGATAACGTGTTCAAACTATTTATAAGGTTTATCGAGTTAAGAGGTTTCACTATGACGTTAGATGATGTAACGATACCGCCTCAAGCATTTAAAGAAATTGATGAACAAATAGAAGTAGCTTATAAGAAAGTAGAAGAATTAATTAAGCAATATAATGAAGGAACATTAGAATTAATCCCTGGTAGAACTGCTGAAGAGAGCTTAGAAGATCACATTTTAGAAACGTTAGATCAATTAAGAAAAGTAGCTGGTGATATAGCTACTAAATATCTAGATCCATTCAACAATGTTTATATCATGGCAGTTACTGGTGCAAGAGGTAGTGAACTAAATATAACGCAGATGACAGCTATGCTAGGTCAGCAGTCAGTAAGAGGAGAAAGAATAAAAAGAGGGTATATGACAAGAACATTACCTCATTTTAAGCCTGGAGATATTTCCCCAGATGCTAGAGGTTTTGTACATAACTCATTCACAAGAGGACTAACACCGATAGAAATGTTTTTCCATGCGGCAGGAGGTAGAGAGGGACTAGTTGATACAGCAGTTAAAACATCGCAAAGCGGTTACATGCAGAGAAGACTAATTAATGCCTTATCTGATTTGAGGGTAGAATATGATGGTACTGTAAGATCCTTATATGGTGAAGTAATCGAACTAGCTTATGGTGAAGACGAGGTGCATCCAATGTATAGTTCTCACGGTAAAACTGTTGACGTAAATAGAATAATAGAAAGAGTAGTAGGATGGAAGAGGTGAACTATATGGTTTCGGACTATATTAAATCTTATATAGAAAGATCACTAGAACAAATAAGGGATAAATTACCTGATAAAGTAATACAAGATTTAAGAGAAGCTTTATTAAATACTGATATAAATCTCACAGAATCTGATGTGGATAAAATAATAGATTTAGCTGTGAAAGATTACCAAGAGTCGTTAATTGAACCTGGAGAAGCTGTAGGTATTGTATCAGCACAGTCAATAGGCGAGCCTGGTACACAAATGACTTTAAGAACCTTCCACTTTGCCGGTATTAGAGAGTTAAACGTTACTTTGGGTTTACCCCGATTAATAGAGATTGTTGACGCTAGAAAAACACCATCTACCCCTATAATGACTATCTATTTAACAGATGAATATAAATACGATAAAGAAAAAGCATTGGAAATAGCAAGAAAAATTGAGTATACCAAAATAGAGAATGTGATTTCATCTATAAGTGTTGATATAACTAATATGTCTATTACCATACAATTAGACGAGGAGATGCTTAAAGATAAAGGAGTAGATCCTTCTAGTGTTAAGAAGATCATCTCGAAGTTAAAATTAGGTAAGATACGAATTGAAGATATTGACGATTATACTTTTACCATTTACTTTGAGGAAATAGATAATATTTCAGCTCTGTTTAAAATGCGTGAAAAGTTATTAAATACAAAAATTAAAGGAATAAAAGGAATTAGAAGAGCTATTGTACAGAAAAAAGGAGATGAATATGTAATTATAACTGATGGTTCAAACTTAGAAGGCGTAATAGGAATAAAGGGTGTTGATGTAAATAAAATTCAGACAAATAATATTCATGAGATAGCAGACACTTTTGGAATAGAGGCTGCAAGAGAGGCTATTGCAAGAGAGATTAAAAAAGTTCTTGAAGAACAAGGTCTAGATGTAGATATGAGACATATTCTATTAGTAGCAGATATAATGACAAGAACTGGTGTAGTTAGACAAATTGGAAGACATGGAGTAACTGGAGAAAAAAGTAGCGTATTAGCTAGAGCTGCATTCGAGGTAACTGTGAAACATTTACTTGATGCTGCAGCAAGAGGAGAAATGGAAGAATTTAAAGGAGTAGTAGAAAATATTATAATCGGTCAACCAATTAGATTGGGCACGGGTATAGTTGAGTTGACTATGAGGCTGAATGTGAGGTGAAGTAAATGGCAGAAGTAACAGGATTTGAAAGCGAGCTAAAAACTTTATTAAGAACAGGAAAAGTAGTTTTTGGGAGCAAAAAAACAATAAAAATGGTGAAGACAGGGAAAGTAAAAATGGTAATAATAGCTTCTACCTTGAGGCAAGATCTTAAAGATGATATTCTAGCTTATGCAAAGATATCTAATATTCCAGTTTATCAGTATAATGGTAGTGCATATGAATTAGGAACACTTTGTGGAAAACCATTTATGATATCCACTATTGGTGTTATAGATCCTGGTGAATCCAGATTACTAGAAGAAATAAAGGAGGGGGCTCAATAATTGCCTGAGATTAAGCTTACTTCAGAGGAATTAAGGTATATGTCACTTTTTCAAGACGTAACGCGTGTAACTGCAAGGGATTGTATTGTAGATGAAGAAAATAACAGAATTATATTTCTTGTAAACCCAGAAAATATGGGAACAGCTATAGGTAAAAATGGTTCTAATGTAAAAAGGCTGGAAAAACTTATAGGAAAATCAATTGAGATAGTAGGATATAGCGATAATCTAGAAGATTTAGTAAGAAATCTAATGGCACCTGCAAAGGTGAGAAGTGTAAAAGTGGTTCAGTCTAATTCTAAGAAGACAGTTTATATTAATGTTGATCCTCAAGATAAGGGCCTTGCTATTGGTAAGAACGGAAGAAATGTTACTAGAGCAAAGTTAATATTAAAAAGATATATGGATATTGATTCCGTGATTATAACTTAAGGGTGAAGAAGAATGGCAGGAGGTAAATCACCTAAAGGAATGTTTGCTGCAAGGAAATTAAGGTTAAAGAGACTTAAGTTTAGATGGCATCAAAGAAAATTCAAGAGAAGAATGTTAAAATTAAAAGAAAAGTTTGATCCATTGGAAGGAGCACCAATGGCTAGAGGGGTAGTCCTAGAAAAAGTAGGAATTGAATCTAGACAACCTAACTCCGCCGTAAGGAAAGCTGTAAGGGTACAATTAGTAAAAAACGGTAGAATAGTTACTGCTTTCGTTCCTGGAGACGGTGGCGTAAACTTCATTGACGAACATGATGAGGTAGTCATTGCTGGAATTGGAGGAACTCTAGGCAGATCAATGGGAGACTTACCCGGAGTAAGATATAAGGTAATTATGGTTAATGGTGTTTCATTAGATGCTTTATATAAGGGTAAAAAACAAAAGCCAGTAAGATAGATTTTTATACATCTTCTCCGCTTTTTCTCTCCTGTTTTTCTTGCTCATCAACTAAGTTCTTCTTTACATAAATTGGTCTATTAGATACTATCGCAAGAAAAACTGCATGACTAGGAATTAATTGTTTTTCTATAATTACTCCATCAAATTTAAATTCTACAGTAGCAATATAAACTCCATACTCTTCGTTCACATCATTTATAATAACTCTATTTATTATCTTGCTTAATTGATCTTTAATTTCAGAAGAGAATGCAAGCACATCATATATATTTTCTCTCTTATCACCTCTTAATAATTCTTCGTAATCTCTTTTCTCCTGTAATCTATTTAATGCTATAACAATTTCTGGTGGAATCTGAAACATTTTAAATTCTCTTCCATCTTCTAGATATAATACCATTGTTGGAATCCCATGAATAGGGTAAAAGAACGCTTCTACTTTTTCTACTTTTATTAGCTCCTCTGAATTATCTTGGCTCATTATATTATATACTATGTATTTGCACTATAAAATCCTTCATAAACACATTTAAGGGAAAACTGTTTATTGCAATAAGATAAAAATATGGAATCCTTTGAAGTTTCATCAATAGACCTCAAAGTATTTGGTAAGTGGGATACAAAAGTAGAAATTAGAGATCCTAGTCTAAAGAAATACATAGGTTTAATGCCAGTTTATTTACCCCATACAGGCGGTAGGCATGAGCATAGGAGGTTTGGAAAAGCTAAATTACCAATCGTAGAAAGACTTATCAATAATGTAATGAGACCGGGTAGAAATAAGGGAAAGAAAATGTTAGCTTATAACATAGTGAAAACTGCTTTTGATATAATAGCACTAAAAACTGGTCAAAATCCTATTCAGGTATTAGTTAAGGCTATAGAAAACTCTGCACCTAGAGAAGAAGTAACAAGAATAATGTACGGTGGTATTGTTTACTATGTTGCTGTAGATGTAGCTCCACAGAGAAGAGTAGACCTAGCTTTAAGACATCTAGTTATGGGTGCAAAAGAGGCTTCATTTAATAATCCTAAACCAATAGAAGAAGCCTTGGCTGAAGAAATAATTGCCGCAGCAAGCAATGATCCAAAAAGCTTTGCGATTAGAAAGAAAGAAGAAATTGAGAGAATTGCATTAAGCTCGAGATAACTTATAGCTAAACTTTTAATGCTTGTTACGTTAATTATGTGCAAGAGGGAGTAAGATGTCACAAAAGCCACACCTTAATTTAATTGTTATAGGACATGTAGACCATGGTAAAAGCACCTTAGTTGGAAGACTTTTGATGGATAGAGGTTTTCTAGATGAAAAAACAATAAAAGAAGCAGAAGAAGCTGCAAAGAAACTAGGGAAAGAATCAGAAAAGTATGCCTTCTTACTAGACAGATTAAAAGAAGAAAGAGAAAGAGGTGTAACGATAAACTTAACCTTTATGAGATTCGAGACAAAGAAGTTCTTCTTTACAATTATTGACGCACCTGGTCATAGAGACTTCGTAAAGAATATGATAACTGGTGCAAGCCAAGCGGATGCTGCTATATTAGTAGTCTCAGCTAAGAAAGGTGAATATGAAGCTGGTATGAGTGCAGAAGGACAAACAAGAGAACACATAATACTAGCAAAAACAATGGGAATAAATCAAGTGATAGTAGCTGTAAATAAAATGGATCTAACTGATCCACCTTATGATGAGAAAAGATTCAAAGAAATTGTAGATCAAGTAGGTAAGTTTATGAAAAGCTTTGGATTTGATATGAACAAGGTTAAGTTTGTACCAGTAGTTGCGCCAACTGGTGAAAATATAACACAGAGATCTGAAAATATGAAATGGTATACTGGTCCAACATTAGAAGAATATTTAGATCAACTAGAGATACCGCCAAAACCAGTTGATAAGCCATTAAGGATACCAATTCAAGAAGTATACTCAATTTCTGGTGTAGGTGTAGTCCCAGTAGGTAGAGTAGAAACTGGTGTCCTTAAAGTAGGTGATAAAGTAGTATTTATGCCAGTAGGAAAGGTTGGTGAAGTTAGATCTATTGAAACTCATCATACAAAAATTGAAAAAGCGGAACCAGGTGATAATATTGGATTCAACGTTAGAGGTGTTGAAAAGAAAGATATCAAAAGAGGAGATGTTGCTGGTAGCTTAAATGTTCCACCTACTGTTGCAGACGAATTTACAGCACAAATAATAGTAATATGGCACCCAACAGCTGTAAGTGTTGGTTATACCCCAGTAGTTCATATACATACAGCTAGTGTAGCTTGTAGAATAACAGAACTCACTTCAAAGATTGATCCAAAGACCGGTAAGGAGGTTGAAAAGAACCCACAATTCCTAAAGTCTGGTGATTCAGCAATAGTAAAAATGAAGCCTATAAAAGAGTTAGTTGTAGAGAAATTCAGAGAATTCCCAGCATTAGGAAGATTTGCTATGAGAGATATGGGTAAAACAGTGGGAGTTGGAGTAGTTATTGATGTAAAACCAAAGAAGGTAGAGATTAAATAATAAGATTTTATATTTTTTATATGGTGATTTTATGCCTACTAAGGCGAGAATTAGACTTTGGAGTACTAATATAGAGAATTTGAACTTTGTAGTGAATCAAATAAAAACTTTGGCTCAAAAAACTGGAGTAGAAATAAGCGGACCTATTCCATTACCGACTTCAAGAATGGAAGTTCCAGTAATGAGACTACCACATGGCGAAGGAAAGAAAAAATGGGAGCATTGGGAAATGAAAATACACAAAAGAATAATTGATATTGCATCTGATGAGAGAGTCATGAGACAATTAATGAGAGTAAGAGTACCAGATGATGTGTATATAGAGATAGAATTAATATAAAAGTTACAACTTATTAGCCTTTTGCCTTTTTATTCTATTCAATATATGATTTTAACTTGATAATATTTAATTATTATAATATCAAATTAGTTTTCTATATTTATATTTATCGTAACAAGTTCGATATATGTAAATATATAAAAAGTAATAGAATATGAATAATAAACGAATTTTTATATTTATGATCAAAATTATAAATTAGGAAAAAGATTTTTGTATGTAAGTTCTAAAAAATCATTTTGTCATTATCTTCTCTTTGCAAAATATATAAATAGGTATATCATAGATTTTCGTATGGAGGAAATTTATGAAATATGAAGATACTCTATTGATATCTATGCTATCATCTGGATGGTATTATTTATTTTGAGTTTTCTTTCACTGCATAACTATTATTTAAAAACTGTAGTTAATTATAATAATTATTTTTCGATATTAGTTTCTATGGTAGATATTCTAGTTAATTATAAAAAATTAACAATATAAGCTTATTTTTTCGCAAACATTGGACCTCAATATTATTTGCTATTCCATTTCTTAGATTTCTCAGAATAATCAGAGTAATTGAAATAGTTATTAATTTTAAAAAATTAAAAATTATCTTAAAGTATAAACATTTTTCTCTCCTTGAGAAGATATTTAAGATATATCGCAAGGTTAGAAAAGTTATTAATGATTTCTTTGAAGAGTAATAAAAAGAAAAATGTACGTTTCATTATAAATCGTGACTAAATTATATTTAATGTTATATCTGATTAATATGTTAGAGAGATCTAGAATATTTAAAAATTTTTATAATTATTATTTCATTACTAATTATAAAACAAGAAAGGAAAAAGATATGTGTTTGTAGGAGAAGGAGTGCTTTGACTATAAATAATTATGCTATATATAATATATTTTCTATGTTTATATAAAGAATAATATAGGGGTATAAGCAAGATTTAGTACGCCGGGGGCGGGACTTGAACCCGCGCGGGGAAACCCCCAACGGCTCTCCAGGCCGCCCCCTTAGACCGCTCGGGCACCCCGGCAAGTATAACATATGCATTAGTAAATTAAAAACGTTTTTCATACCTAGTAACTCTATTATCCTAGCTGGCTTCAGAATTTATTTTATTAAAATGTTTTATTTAAGTTTGAATTAAGACATTGCTGTGATTAAAAAAGTACTAAGATATTCTTTAGACAAACAATACATTACTCTTTCGTCAACATTATATCCAGAAGGAATAAGTTATGTTGATAATATAGTTTTAGTGATAGTAGATAAGAATTACTGTAATACTAACCCGTGGACTGATATTATGCAATATGTAAATGAAAATAGTGTAGCTTTTATGACTGCATCAGAGAAGTTTATTTTTGAAAAATATGATGGAAAAATAAAAATTTTCCTTAGTGCTGGAATAGGCGAAAGTGGAGAAGATGCGGGTTGTACTATAAATATCGGTGTATTTTTAGACTTTAGCCTAAACATTAATGGATTAGTCGATCTGGTAAGAACTGTTACAGAAGCAAAATGTGGTGCGCTAAGAGATTTATCCCTTCCATATACTGGTACTGCAAGTGATGCAGTTGCTGTAGGTAGTCTTGCAGGCAATGAGTACTTTTCGGGTCCTTCAACAGAATTAGGAAAAAGAATAGCTAAAATTGTACGAGAAAAAATAAAGGAATTACTTACTTAAATATCATTTTTCCACATTCTATGTTTTCATTTAATTCTTTGCAAACAATAGTATCATCTTCATACGCGTCCAATAGCTCAATAATCTTATTCTTTACATATTTTTTATTAAATATGGTATAATCTAAACTCTTAAACAGTTTAATTGCAGCAATATTATCACTTTTTGTTGAAGCTACTATAATATCAACATTTTTTCTTTTAAATATCTCTTCAGCTTTTTTTATTAATTCTTTTCCAAAGCCTTTACCTCTGTATTCTGGTAAGATACCTACATAGAATATTGCCCCGATATTTTTATATTTTTTGAGTTCCGCAAATCCTATTTCCTTTCCGTTATATTTTTGTATTAAAATTTTTGAGGATTTAGCATTTTTTAATGCATAATAGCTATCATATTTAGAAAGAGAAGAAGTTATTAGTTCTTCAATACTCATATTCTCTTTTCCTTTTACAATTTTATGCTTTCTCTTATACTTAAAAAACTTTTCTGATGAACTAATAATATCCTTTAATTAGCCTAGCTATAATATGCTCAATAGATTCGTTTCCATTAGCCATTTTCTTAAGCTCAACGAAATCTCCCATCCATCTTATAATACCATTTGAAATAATCAATACTTTAGTTGCTAATTTATCTGCAACTGAAAGTATATGAGTTGAAACCAGTAAAGTATTCATTTTCTTTAGTAGTTCTATTACAGTCTCTTGAGTTGGAATATCAAGGTAATTCAAAGGCTCATCTAGTAGAATAATGTTAGGTTCATGCAGAATAGCCATAGCAATAGCTAATTTTTGTTTATTCCCTCTAGATAATGTAGAAGCTTTATAATTGATGTAACGGCGCAGATCTAATATATCTAATAGGTCGTATATTTTGTTTTCATCAACATTTCTTAATGAGGCTACAAATTTCAAATTATCTATAACAGAAAGCCCTGGAAAAGGGTCAGCATCTTCCGGTAGATATCCAAGAATTTTCTTTATTTCTACTGAAGATGGATCTTTATCCATAATCTTTACTTCTCCTTTATCTGGTCTTATTAATCCAGCCAAAATTTTTAATAAAGTACTTTTACCAGCACCATTAGGCCCCAGCAACGCCCATTTTTCATTACAGTTTATATCAAAGGAAATTCCATTTAATGCTATCAAACTACCATATCTTTTTTCTACGTTACTTACATGGATACATAACATAAATATAAAGAGTGAAGACAACTATAAAGAATTACAAGTCCTATTGAAACTCATCAATATTATGTCATAAAAAGAACATATATATACTCCTTTTTATTTAGTCTTAGGTTTCTCTTGTGATAAGAATTTATATATCTCGTTTGAAAGAATAGAATGATTTTTTATGTAAAAGATATTAAGAAGAATATGTTTATTTAGCAGAGAAAGATTAGAGTGATAAATAAGGATATTAATTTGTATATCTTTTATATAAAATAATAGAAAGTTATATAAAGGGATGGGGGCGTGCCCGCCAGCGCCGCGGCCGGGATTTGAACCCGGGTCAAGGGCTCGACAGGCCCCCATCCTAGAACCGGGCTAGACTACCGCGGCATAAAATATTATTACAAAACGGCATTTAAAGCTATCTCTTATATTCTTTAACGTGTGTCATATATAGGACACAAAAATAGGTTATAAACAGAAAGCTTTATTACGTCCAATTAATATAAATAAACACGGCGGGATTGAGTAGCGGCGTAGGGCAGCCTGGTAGCCCGCGGGGCTCATAAGTGGGGTAAGTTCCCACGGTGAGACCCCGAGGTCCCTGGTTCAAGTCCAGGCGCCGCTATCCCGCCCCCATTATGATGACAAAGAGCCGAATGGAAATGTGACAGCTTGTGGGCAGCCACTGATGAAATAATATTTTAACCTTTAACTTGTTTTAGTAAGTGTGGCAAAGAAAGAGGAGAAGAAGAAAGGTAAAAAAGTATTTCATCCTATGTCTGAAGAAAATGCACAACTTCTAAATAATATTGAAAATCTTATAAAATGGAAATTATCTTCATTTTTTACTTCTAATGGATATAAGAATATAGATGATAGTGTAAATAACGTCTTACATAATATTTTTTCCGAGATAGAGAGAGTATTAAAAACCCAAAACTCATGGGATGATTTATATAATCTTTCAAGAATTTATTATTCTTACGCTTCTACGAAATTGTTTGTATCAAGCCTTGCACGTTTAATAATAAATAGGTATCTTCAAAAAGATGATGAAGCTAAAGATCTACTTTATTCTTTTATAATAGCTTCTGGAAAAGACTACTTAAGATGGGTAAAACTAGCGGGAATAGATAAACATAATTCTAATGAGATAGAAAAACTTATTTCTTTTTTACCTTTTATCTCTTTTTTTCTTGATAATATAGACTGTTCTACTTCTGGAGATAATATTATATGTAAAATATCTACTAAGCCCGCTGATAAAAATCTCCTAGAGTTTGTATCCCAAGCTTTAAGGGATGTTTTATTAGAGATTAATATATCTGTTGCTAAAACTCAAGTAAGTGAAAGTGGACAATTTTCTATTTTGACTTTGAAAGTTAAGGATTAAATTTATAAATAAGTTTGTATACAATTGTATACATGAAAGCAAATCGAGAAGAAAAAAGTAGACAATCATGCTTTATGAAAGAGTTATTATATAATGAATTAAAAAGTATAGCAGACGAAGAAGGAAGAACTGTGTATGATATTACGAATAAAGCAGTTGAATTATATATCTCTCTTTACAGATCATTACAAGACGAGTTAAATTACCTTCAACTTAACTATTTACTTTTGAAGCATCTACGTTCTGTTAAGGCTTTATCTATTAATATTGAATCTGTAACTCCAAAGGATTTATCTTTATTGATTTCAAGTTATATTTCTACTCTTTCCTTTACTGAAGAAGGTAAAATAAGTAGACTTATTGCTATTTTAGATTTCATATCTCAACTTTTAATGGGCGAGAAGGCTAATATGTATTCTTCTCCAGAAAAACAAATAGTAATATACAAGTTTGATAAGGAGAAAAATACTGAATTCTTCAAAAAATTCGCGGAAAATTTACTTAAAGATACCATAACTGGTAAAGAGGTTAAGTACAACGTTAAGAAAAGCGATTTAATGGTAGAAATTTATATTGAGGAAAATGAAATTTATCGGAATAGATCCAGGGAGTAATACATTTGCTATTGCCGAAGTAAGTGAATTAGGTATATTGCTATCATATAGAGAAGTTCCTACATCTTTAATTCCTCATTATGCTATTTCACTAGTTAGGGAAATAGTTAGAACTAGACCGTTATTAGTTGCAGTTCCATCTGGACATGGTTTACCTTTCTACAAAGTTAATAAGATAACAGAAAGGGAGATTTTTCTTTTGTCATTAGCAGATCCCAGTAAAGAAGGACCTTTAAGGAACTTTTTAAGGAATTCAATATGGTTAAATAATGCGTTCGTACTTCCTAGTGTTATAGAACTTGATAGCGTGCCTACCTACAGGAAAATAAACATAATAGACATGGGTACTGCAGACAAAGTAGCTTCAGCGTTTTTCTATAGGACTTTATATGATAGTTTTGTTTTAGTAGAAGTAGGAAGTAATTTTTCTGCTGTTATTATAGTTGTGGATGGACAGATTATTGATGGATTTGGTGGTACTATTATACCTGGTCCTACTTCTGCCGGTTTTATAGATGGTGAAGTCGCTTATCTTTTACACAAATATGCTAAGATAACCAAGGATGTAATATACAGTAATGGTAATTGGGAAAGAGGAAAAGAGTTAATTAGAATGATAGCTGAATGGTACTCTACTAAGTTCGACATTCCGATTATTGTTTCTGGGAAAAGAAAATATGAGCTAGATTTTGGTAAGAAGTTTGAATTTAAGTTTAAGGAAGCTGCTGTGGGCTCAGCATATATTGCTAATGCTGTTGGTGGTGGTATTTATAGGAAATACTTAGATATGTTAAAAAGCTCTAATACAGCAATATCATATGTGAGATTAAAGGGATGGGAAGAGATTATTTCCTTGATAAAGACTTAATAATTAGTAAAGACAATAGTATTTACGTTGTTTACTCTAATATTAACACTTTCGGTTATATATACGCCTATTTAAAATATATATACACTGGAAAAGGAATTTGGAAAGGGTATGAAAGAGTATTAAGATATTATGGTGTTCATAATCTACTCAAAGTTAATCAAGAGTATATATATGAGCCTTGTTATGATGTGTCTTTTCCTATATTACGAAAGTCTATGATAGTAAAGCACTTAAAACCCGAGGAAAAAATGAGAAAAATAATTAGAAAAAGTGAAAATAAATTAGAAAGTTTAGCCTTGGAAATTTATGACTACGTGAACATTAAGAATATTGGAATAACTGGAAGTTTATTAGCTGGAATTTCGCATGAAAATTCTGATATTGATTTTGTGATTTATGGCATTAAAGATACTATTGATTTTCTTGAATCATTTCAAGGCTTTGATGAAGATAAAGATTGGATATCGGAAACTATTAAGAACTATGATATCTCCTTAAATCTTGCTAAGGATCTGTATGATAGAAGAGTTAGGGGAATGTATAAGGGTATTAAATATTCCTTTCTTTTTGTGAACGATAAAGTCGAAAAATATTGTAATATTGTATGTAAAAGAATCGGAGAAGGAGAGATTATTGCTAATATTGATGATAAATTTAATTCGCTTTTCTATCCTTCTGTGGTTACTTTGTCAAATGTCTCTATAATAAAAGGTAGTTTTGCTCCTCAACTTCTAGTCTCATATGAAGGTATATATTCTATGCTTTTGTATAAGTCCAATAGGGTATACGTCAAAGGTATGCTTATGAGATGTGAGGATGGTGAAGTAAAAATGATAATAGGTGATAGAGATGTTAAAGGCTACATTAGAAGAATATTGTGATAGCATAAGTTATATTTTATCTAAGGCTTCTATTGATGAGGCTTTAATAAATAAGCCTGGTAATGCTTCTAGAGTTAAAGATATTACCTCTGTAAATTTTTCTGATATACTTTATTCAGCTTTACTAATGAAGAGGTATTACAAAGAAGCTTGCAAGAGAAAGTTTGATAAAAAATATGAAAGTCTTTATGATTTACTTTACTATGCTATAGTTAAAAGTAAAGAACTTAATATAAATTTCTCTATTTTTGGTACTTCAATGCAATTATTACCAATTGCTTATTCTTCTTCTTACTCATTAAGCGACACTTTACTCAAAGCTTCACAAGTTATACTTTCTTTAAATAATAAAGACTCATATTTTTTCTCTCTAGCATTACGAGAACTGAATTTATCATACTTGGGAAAGATGGAAGTTATGGATTACAGAGAATTAGAGAAGTATACGTTATATGATATTTTTTTGAAATCTTCTGAAATAGATAGTGCTGTAAGAAATATGGTTTTAAATTATAGATATTCTTTAGAAGTTATAGAAGAGATTAAAAACAAGGGATTAGAGGAAGGAGTTCTATATAGTTTTATAAAAATATTATGCGAAGTTCCAGATGGTCTAATTTTAAGAAAATACGGAGCTTATACTGCTATACGTGTCTCACAACTTGCATGTTCTATACTTAAAAATTATTCTTTGAAGAGAATAAAGGACTTTGATGATTTTTTAGTTAAAAATAGATATAATCCCGGGTCAACGGCAGATATTATAGCTACTGGTATTGGTTTATATTATCTTGATGAATGGTATAAGAAAAATAGCCTTGGTTACACAAGTACCTTGCAGAGAGGATGTGATAGATTTTCTTAACAAGTTAGAAGTTGATTTAATTGTGGGACTTGGTGATGTAGAGTGTCCTCAATATATTAAAAAATATAAGGGAATATTGGGTGAAATGGAAGACATTACTACTCAAAAATACTTACGCAAGAATGGATTACTCATCCAAGAAGGAGTGTTAGATTTATTCATTTCATTTTCATATAGAAAAGTAATTACTCATTTTCCTCCTAGAAATCCTAGAGGATCCCAAAAAGTCTTAGCTGAAATCCTATCAAATCTACCAGAAATTGTTTTTCATGGCCACTTAATAGAGCAAAAGGTTTATGATATAGGTAAAACTAAAGTTGTATCTGTAGGAAGCTTAGAAAAGGGCTATTATGTCGTCTATGATGGGAGAGAATATGAATTAAAGAGGAGCAGCCATTAGGTAAGCATCTTCTCCATCTGCATAATAATGTCTTAATACTTTTACTTCTTTAAACCCTAATTTTTTATATAAATTAATCGCTGGTGAGTTACTCACTCTAACTTCTAGATAAACTTCTTCTGCGTTGTAAACCTCTTTCATCGCTTTCATTGAGGCTTGAAGTAATGCAGTGCCTATGCCTAATCTTCTATATTGCTCTAGAACTGCTATAGATACAACATGCCCTTTTTTAACTAATGTTGGTAATTGTTTCAGATTACTAAATCCCCATTCTATTCTAGGCATTATATAACCTACCACCTCTCCATCAACTTCTGCGACAAAGAATGCCGCTTCATACTCCTTTAGGTGTTCTACAAAGAAATAATAGGGATAATTTTCAGGCAAAGCTAATCTATTAATTTTTATTATTTGATCTACATCTGTTAACCTTGCATTTCTTATTCTATATTCTTTTCCCTTTTTTGCTTCAGCAAACTCCATAATATAAGGTTTTTATTCGAAGTTTAAATTTATGTCTGATGGTTATTCATCCCTCGAAGAAAATTATAGGCGAGATCTCATCAGAACTTTTGAATAAGAAAATTTTAGTAGGAGTCACAGGTAGTGTATCCATTTATAAGACTATTGACTTAGTGAGAAGCTTAATGAGGTTAGGTGCAGAAGTCCAAGTTATTATGAGTAAAGACGCTTCAAAATTAGTCTCTCCTACAATGTTTGAATGGGCAACTGGTAATCCAGTGATAACAAAAATTTCTGGCGGGATAGAACATGTTACATTAGCTGAAGATTATGACGCATATGTTGTAGCACCAGCTACAGCAAATACTATAAGCAAAATTGTTAATGGAATTGCAGATACTCCAATAACAGTTACTGCTCTTAATTTTATTGGTCTAAAAAAACCTCTAATCTTAGTTCCAGCGATGCATTTACCAATGTATTTTACACCTCAAATGATAAATAATATAAATAAACTAAATGAGATAGGAGTAATTGTTGTAGAACCTTTTCTTGTAAGAGATGTTGCTCATTATCCAGATATAGAATATTTATCAAATTATATTTCAACCTTACTTCTTAGGGGTAAGGATTTAGAAGGATTGAAAATTGTCGTTACAGCTGGCCCTACAAGAGAGCATTTAGACCCAGTGAGATTTATTTCAAATCCTAGTAGTGGGACTATGGGAGTTGCAATAGCAAACGAGGCATATTTTAGAGGTGCTGATGTTGTTTTAGTTCATGGTCCTTTAAGTACTCATATAAAGCCTTATGTTAAAAAGAAAGTTCAGGTAGAAACAACTGATGAAATGGCTAATGAAGTGAAGAAATTTGTAGAAACTGGATATAATATTGTGATTTTAGCTGGAGCACCAGCAGATTATAAGTTTAAAAACATTGCTTCTTCAAAGATTGATAGTCATACAGAAACTCCTACAGTAGAACTTGAAAAAACAGTAAAGATCTCAAGTATAATAAGGAAATATAATGTTTTCTTAGTAGGTTTTGCTGCAGAGACTGTAAAAGATGACAATGAATTAATAGAAAAAGGTAAAATAAAGAAGGAGAGGCATGGCTTTGATTTGCTAATAGCGAATAATGCTTCTAGAAAAGATATAGCATTTTCATCAGATTTTAATGAAGTTATAGTAATCGGAAACAATTTTATAAAGAAAATAAATAAAAATTATAAAACAGTTATAGCTAGAGAAATACTTGACATAGTTAAGCAAGAGTATAAGGTTCAAAAACATGGGTAAGCTTAAAAAATTGGAAGTTAGAAATAATAATGGGATTGGCTCGGGTAGCTCAGCCTGGTTAGAGCGACGGGCTGTGGACCCGTAGGTCCCGGGTTCAAGTCCCGGCCCGAGCCCTAATTTAACGTTCTTCTTTTAGAGAAATTTTACCTTCATGCAACTGTGAGCGTTATATTTGCAACTACGTAGAATATACAAAGGGGGTATACAATTTATGCCAAAAATTGACGTTTCAAATTTAGATGATAAGAAGAAGATAGAGATACTGAAGAAGGCAGTAGAAAAACAAGGGTTAAGCTATGTATCTAGGTATCTAGGGCTCAACAAATCCACTGTAAACCGTTATGTTAATGGAAAGATACAGAGGGTCCCAGATGAAGTAGTTGAAAAAGCTGCAGAACTGCTTACTATTGAAGAACTTTCTGATATTATCTACGGTTTAAGGACCGTAGAGGTAGACCCGACTATCGCTTTAAGTGTAATTATTAAAGCAGTAAGAGATGAAGGATTCCGGAACTTTTTCATTAGCCTGATATGGCAGTACCTGGGGGACTATCTTAAAGCTGCTTCTAATAGTTATATCGTTACAAAAGATGATGTTGAGTTATTCGAAAAATTCGTTAAAGAGAATAGAGCTAAGAGGACCGCAGATGAGCATATTTAAAATATAAGAAGAATATTAGCCGACCTGAACTATGAGCTTACTCCAGAAAGGATTAAGGAATATATGCTGGACCTACAAGCCGAAAATTTAAACAAGGCTAGATATTATGCAACTACTCTCAAACTATTCATTAAGGAAATAATAAAGCCGAAAAACTCCAGGGTAGCAAAAGAGTTATACGATTCCTTCAAATTACCTAAAAGGAAGTTTAATTATAAGCCTCCTCCCTTATCATTAGATACCCTGAAGAAAATCTTCAACAACATCAATGACTTAGGTGCTAAAGCTCTATTTCTATTATTAACTGAAACTGGGCTGAGAGTAGGGGAAGTTTTGAGCCTTAAGATTGACCAGATAGACCTTGAGCATAGAATTATTAAAATTATGAAAGAGAGCGAAACTAAAAGGGCTTATATCTCATTTTTACATGAGAAGACTGCAGCATGGCTTAGAGATGTTTATTTGCCCTACCGTGAGGAATTCGTAGAGAAGTATGAAAGCAGCATTATGAAATTAGCAGCTGCAAACCCTGAGCAAGGGATAGATATAGAGGAGTGGAAGCTGAAACTATTCCCATTCCGGGAAGACGTTTTACGAATGGAAATTAAGGAGGCTATGAGGAAGACCGTGGGTAAAGAATTCAGACTTTATGACTTACGGTCCTTCTTTGCATCTTATATGTTAAAACAAGGAGTATCTCCGATGGTCGTCAATCTCCTCCAAGGTAGAGTTTCGCCACAGCAATTTAGAATACTCCAGGATCACTATTTCGTTATAAGCGATATTGAGCTGCAGCAGTATTATGATAGATATGCCCCATGTCTCTTAGAGTAAGTATGTTAAGCCCTGACTTACGTTAACTCCCCAGTTAACGCTAACTTACTAATTCTTCTCTGTATTTAAGGCAGTATTCACGGAATTTCTTCCCCGCTATCTTCCTCCACTTTCGGTATATTATCCCCTCTTTTGCCATCCTCGATAAATATACTGTAAGTGTTTTTCTATCTACCCTGGTCTTTCTCTCTAATTCTTCTAATTAAAGACAACCGGGGGAGCTCCCGAAAGCCAACATTATCCTCTGAGGTACTGTTAATTTCTCTAAAACTCTCTCTGCCATAATTGAATCTAAAGCCTTAAACAGGATTAAAAATTTGTAGTATCCATAGCAGTGCTGCAAAGTTGAGTTTCTTACCCTGTCCCCACAGGTCAAACAAAATTTAGTCCTACTTACTTTATCGTGAGAGTTTTGCTCCTGTAAGCAAAAAATTTGGGATCCGGGCAGGATTAAAGTTATTAGTTATAAAGTACAAAGAAGTATGAGGCGGGGTCAGCTCGTAACAGGCTCATCATATGTCAGCCCGTCGTCCGTCATCACCATTTGACCCCGCCACGTACCATATTGTACTTTCAGATATTTAAATTTTGTGGTACATTATGGTACAATAAAGTTTTTATATTAAAGTACAATAAAGTATATTGAGGTAAAATGCCTAGACCCGGTTATAAGTCAGTTTACTTCCCAGATGATGAGTTGTGGAAGAAGATAGTTGATGAAGCTGAAAAGAGGAAAGTAAGTGTATATGAAGTGCTAAAAGACGCTTTTGAGTGTTATATGAAGGAAAAGGAAGGAAATAAAATAAGTATAGAAGAAGTAGTTAAAGAACTTCAGGAGTTAAAGAGAAGGGTTGAGGAGCTAGAAAAGAAGGTTAAATAAAATTTTTCTCAGTAAACTCCCCAGTTATTTCAAATTTTCTCACGCATTAAAATGACGACTAGTGCATACCTACTCTGTTAGCCCGATTTTTCAAAATTCAATGAGAAGAAAGCTTAATAGTTAGGAGGATAAGATTAAATTAGGGATGAGGGGGTCAGGTCAGCTTCCAAGCCATTCATCAAGCTTTCAGATCGCCACCCCTCGTCATCCCCTCATCCCCGATTTCTAGTTCTGTGAAAACAGGTTTAAAAATCTTTCTACTTTCATATATTATTTCATTAGAAATAATAATAGGAATTAGTAATGTAATATGCGATTAACAGAAGCATAAATCCGGCAAAGATTGCTAAACCATTTACTACTGGGTTATCATACCTATAGTGGGCTAATGCGAACCTCCTCCACCTCCCCCTCTTCTTCACATAAACCCCAGCTTCAGTAAACATATCCAGAAACATATGAGTAGGACCTACTATCACTCCGGAGACCAATACTTCAATTAAAGCATAATAACCGTACATATAGTGTATGAGGAAGATTAAGGGAATTGTTGGTAATAATCCCCATAATACACTCCTAGGATAAGTATGGGTTAAAGGAGACCTAACCGGTATATAACCCCTTCCGGTCAACAACTCCCTATGCCCTATCTTATCAATCAGAGAATTACCCAAAATAGAAGAATACGCAGCTACGAAAAAACTCACGAAAAAATTGTTAGAAAGAAAAACCAAAACTAATGATATAACACCAAGCGAGAAAACATAGTGTGTCTTAAGTTTCATACTTTCACCGATTATTCCGGTTTTTAAAAACTTCTTAGATTGATGAAGCAGATAGAAATTGAAACTGTTTTGCCTATGAATTATAAAAAATTAAGGGCTTTTTTCATCACAGATGGTGTGCTCAGGCTTTTTTATGAAATAAATAAGATAGAACAAACGGGGAATTTAACCTGGTTGATTAACGGAAAATATAACGCTATAGTTTATTTCAGTGAATACGATATTAATTGGGAAATTTATAGAAAAAGAAGCATAAAAGACAGAATTTCAGTGTTTTTATATCCCGTGGCTGACGATTCGGGTTTACGGCTTATATTCAGAACGAATAGAGTACTCCCCCTCAAAAAGAGCCTTGAAAACGAAGTAAATGCGGGAATAGAATTACTTAAAAGCCTCTTATATTCATTAAGAATTTAGTTTATCGGAGTATCTTCATCAAAAAGCCGTGAGTGTGGACAACAATTTCATTCATTTGAAATATTTACATTTATTATCACCCCCCTATCTGGAAAATATACTGGAGCGTAAAGCGCGTTATAAGCTAGGAAGAACAGCGATAACCACCTTGTGAGCGTGAACCTATTAGTGTTCCATGGAAAGTGAAAATCCATTGAGGATATTCTATGTTTTAAGCTTCTGAACCCTTGTTCTGCGTAGTCCCTCTCGTTGAACGTTACCCTCTTGTGTTCCACGTTTAGCCAAGTGAATGCGTTATAGACTGTTGCCCCATCGTGTATGTAGACTACCTTGTCTATCCTCGTTTTGAGCACCTTCTCAGCCTCCTTTTCCACATTCTTCATGTTCGTCAAGACTACCAGCACGTGCAACCCACTCCTAGAGCTCGTCACCATGAAGAAAGGTATCGCACCAGTCTTCACATCCCTCACAATCCACACATAATAATACTGCCCCTAATCACCATAATTTTAGTCTCATCCACCGCATAAAAACCACTAACCGGCACCACATACCTAACACAACTCAACCTCCTCAAGTAATACAACAAAGTAGAATGAGGCAAACAAGTCCTCCAAGAAGACAAACCAGAGAGATAACTAGCCAAAGCCAAAGCTACTACCTCACTAGAATAAAACCTAGGCTCAAGATTAATATACTCCATTAGGATTAGAATAACTTGGGTGAGCACGGGAGTCCTCCATCTAGTTGGGTTATTCATCGTTCACCCCCAAGAAAAATCCCCGTGCTCACCAAAAAAGTATTACGATGAATTCTCCATCTAAGTAAAAACAATTAATACAATTTATTTCAAATGAACGAAATTGTTGTTCACACTCGGTATTCGTATGCCTCATCGTCATAACTCATTGTAATTTTCATAGCCTCATTAATGTAATAAATAGCCTTAATGATTTCTAGTAGTTCATTACCATTAACTTGCTTCTGTGCCTGCATTCTTCATCCCCACGAAGCTATGTCCTCTTCGATTGCCATCATTTCCTCTCTAGCCTTCTCTACTTCCTCCTTAACCTTAGCATCATTTAACAACTGCTTTAGTGTTTCGATGTGCCAGCAGTGTCTTCTAAATGTGTAGCCTTCGCAATCGCAACTGCTTTTGACAACTTTCATTGTTATGGGGTCTATTACTAGCCTAGTATAGTGTGTTAAATTTGGTCTGGACTTACTTTCTATATCTGCACTTACGATTACACCTTCACCTAATGTGTAAAAAACATCTATTCTCTTAATCATGGATTTTGAGGGGATTTGTGTGGAAATCATGTTTGTTCTGTGTAATGTTATACATTACACATTATTTAAATTTTACTGTGTAATGCGAAACGGGACACAATAATCCTAACTGTATCTTTTTAAGCCAAGTAGTGTAACTATTACCTATGGAAAAGAAACAAATCAAGATAATAGAGCCGGAAACTGACGAGATTACTATAACTAATAATAGTGAGGAATTACACAAACTGTTTAATGAGTTAAAGAAAGAGAGCGCTATTATTCATCGTAAACAGACTCCCTCCTAGCAATCCTCCATATATGAATTTGCTTTTTCTCGTTATCGAAAGAGACAAGAATTCTTATATCCCTTCCTACTCTTATCCTAAATATATCTCTGTTTTCATTATCATTCCAACCCTCCAGTTTCTTTATATCAAGCTCATTTAATTCCATTTTACTTAGCTTGTCTAAAGCCTCTTCTATCCTCTCTAATTCATCACTCTGGAACTCCCTGGGTAGTCTCTTAATTTTGATATGGAATACTAATTTCCACTCTTCAGCCATTTGACTGCACTTTCTTAACTAATTCCTCTATTTCTATAACTCTTTTAGCCACTTCCCTTCCGACCTCCGTTAGACTGATTAACCTCCTATATGGAAACACGTTTTCTTTTTCCTCCTTTATTAGGTTAAGTTTGGCAAGTTCTTCCAACGCTCTCTTGATACTACCACTGTTAGTATCTGTTTTTTCAACTAACTCTCTAACAGTTAGACCCCTATTTTCCCTTCCGAGGACTATCAAAACCCTTTGGGCAACCTCACTTAAAGCAAACGGCTTTTTATCTGTCATGCTAACCGCTACATGATACTTTCAGTCTACTCTTCATTTAACATTATGTAATTTGTAATGCGAAACGGAACAGAGAAAAGATTTAAATAATGTGTAATGTATAACATTACACGATAGATATGTCAAAAGAATTAAAAGGAATCCCCATGTATAAAATCCTTGCATATTTAAGAAAGAAGAGAGAAGCAAAAACGATAATTGAAATAAGCGAAGGGGCAAATATTCCATACAATACAGTTAGGGATAATATCTACAAGCTAATGGCGTTAGGGGCAGTAACGTATGCTGATGGGAAATACATAATAACAGAGAAAGGCGAACAAATTCTCAACGAGTTCATAAAACAAATTGAAAGTTTGAAGGAGCTGGTGAATCCATAATGAGTTCTACATTATCCTATACTGAAGAAATAGTTCCTATTGAAAGAATAAAAGAAGATGATGAGTTCAAGTCATTAGTACCTCCTAACAATATGAAGGAACAATTAGCTTCCAGTATTGCAAAGAACGGTCAAACATTGCCGATAGACGTTGATGAAGACTATGTTATTCTCGATGGATATACTAGAGTATCAATAATGAAGAATCTGAACTTTAAGGAAGTTAAAGTAAGAAAATAGAATTTTAAGAGTTCTGAGGACAGAGTTACTGCATATAAATTAATAGCTATGCTAAATTTACAAAGAAGACATCTAGAGAAGAATGAAGTACTAAGGTTAATAAGAGAAGTTGCAGAAAAGATAGAAAGATTAAGTAAACAGAATAAGATACAAAAATCTGATCAAAATCCTACCACCAGTGGTAGGAATTCGGAAATGAAAAGTGAGAAAAAATCTTTGACAAGTCAAAGTATTTCAGAAGCAAATAATGAAACAAATAGGATAAGTTACGAATCTCTAAAAAAGGCTAAGGAAGAGATAGGTGCAAAGGAGGTGTCAGAAAGAGAATTAGATCGTTATTCAAGAATATCAGAATTCCCATGGTTAAGGCAGTTAGTCGATGAAGGAAAAATTCCCCTAAAGCCTGCATATGAATTATATACCAAAGCTAAGGATAAGCTTCAAAAGATTGTTAATCTTCCTCCAACGGAAAGGAGTCAGCTACTTACTACTAAGGAAGGCCGTAGAATCATCTTAGAAAGAGACGATCTACTACAGCTAATTTTAGACCATAAAATGGCTGTTTCACAAGCGATAAACAAGCTGAAGACTGAGTAGCATTTTACGTCTTTTTCCTTCTCTTAAACAGTTTCTTAATTCCACCCAAAGACTGATAAATACTTTTTATCAACCTTGATATCCTCTTGGCTCCCAACCTTAAGCCAAGAGAATATTTGAATAAGAGGACTAAGAGGAGGGAGAGGGCTTTCAAGGTTATGAAACCCTTGTTCCTAATCCATGTGAGGAAAGAGCTCTTCTCTAAGCCTAGAGCCTTTAGCTCCCTAATTACTACTTCAATATCCCAACGGTTTTCCCATGTTATGTCTTCTGGTGTGTCATTTGTGTTGGTTGAGAAGAAGTATCTTTTTCCCATACTTTTATAATTGTCTATTACGAGTAGTTTTATGGGGGTACCTAGGTATTCTACTAGGTATTCCCCTTCGGGGAACTCGGCAACTGGCACATGTCTGCCACCCTCGACAACACGTGCGTTTGCCTTGAGTTCCCCCACAGTATCCTCCAAAAGAGTTTTAGAATTAACATACCAAGAATCAAAAACCTTGCACACAACATTAAACTCCTTCTCGAGCATTGGCAACGTTTCCAAGTATCCTTGAATTTTGGTCTTGAACTCAACTTCCTCTCCCCTCTCCTCAACAACCTTTTGTGGTATATAAGGTATTATTGTTACTACGTAGGTTTCGTTTGTCCTCAAGTCTTTTAGTGTTATTAGGAGGAGTTGTATTGCTGGTTCGTATCTCTTGTGTTCTCTGCAGTAAAAGGCTTGTGTTCCGTTTCTTGATACTGATATTGCTCTTGCTTTGTGGTTGTGTGTGTCGTCTTAGTTGTACTGGGTGGTCTTTTACTATTTCTTTTACTATTTTGATCAAGTTTATGTTTGCTATTTTATCAAGGTTTTTTAGTACTGTCTCATAGTCCATGCCTACTGCTTGTGCTATTTCTGTTGCTGTCCCACCAATTATTCCTCCTAATACTAGTCTTGTTAGTGTGTCTTTTCTCACGCTAGTCAAGGCTTTGAATATTTGTTGTAATGCTTCTTGAAGTGCCTTGTAATACTCTTGGAGTAATGAGTTTGTATTCATCCGATATTTTGTTTGGCTAATTTTTAAAAAGTTTTTAAGGTTCCCTTAAACTGCAAGGATTTTCCTATAAATGCTAATCTTTAGATTAAACTTCAAGCATAGTGCAAGCTATATAGGAGCGTTAGTGAGGTATTAGGATACAAATTATTATATTACCAGGATTGTTCGTAGGTAGGCACTACATGTTACCACTTCTAACAAACCTGCCGGAATAACGAATCTACCTCGTTTTATTTTGGATGAAGTTATGTGAGATGCGTGAAGAAGAGTGGTCGGTTCCATATATTTCATAAGTTAGAGGTTATAATAACATAAAAAAGAAGTTAATATATGCTGAATAAATATAAACATATATACTTAATAGAATTTAATTAATATATGGGATTTCCATTCTTTGGACAGCAGCCTTCATTTGGCTCAACATTATGTGGGGGTTCTATAGGATTAGGTGGAAAAACAATAACAGTACCAGTATCATATCCAATAAATATGCAATATGTGGGTGAACAAGTAGTATCGTATTTAAATGGAATGGGATTTCAAGTAAACCCTATGATAAGCCAAAATATGGTAGTTATACAAGCTAAGCATTCGAGCTTGTTTGGATTTTTAACCGATGCAAATAAGGCCTATACAATAAGGATATGTCAAGGGCCAGGGATAGTGACTATTGAAACTGGCGTAGCAAATTGGATTCAGGATTTAATTCCATTAGCTATGAGTGGAGGATTTTCATTCTTTAGCGATGAAATGTTACATAACAAATTACTAACAATCTTAGGAATAGGTGGAACGGCCTTTGATGCATATCATGTTTATCAACAATATGCCGGTGAAGATCAGTTACTTAATTACATAGCTCAAATAGTAGCTAATTCTCCACCGGCACAAGGCGGTATGTACGGAGGTGGGCCGTATGGGAATCCAGGTGGAGGGTTTGGTGGTGGCTATCAGCCACCATATTAAAATTCTGTAAAGATATACTAATAAATCAAATGTAAAATTCTCTTATGTAGAAAAAAGTGAGATTTCATATTGATAAACTTAAATTATCTAGTCTATTAAAGGATGAGTATGCGGTTAGTTTACCTGTGATTTTTACGTGTTCGTGATAATATACATCTAATACATATTTATATTCTATAGTATAGTTTAAAGAATCTTATAAAACCTAACTTAAATAAAGTCTCTTTACTTTACGAAAGCTTTAAATCGAGATGTCAATGTGGTGTTTATTTGTAAGTTTGGAAGTGGATAACAAAAATTCCTTTATGGCTAGTAACAAAGTTTAAAGTATGATACATGTAGTTATTCTACGTATAAAGAAACTTATATTATATTAACCTAGTTCTAGCCTTTTTACGGTACTGGGTATGAAACCTCTGTATGAAGTAAACTTTGACACATTGACGTCCTTTAATTTCATAACTACTATCTTACCCAGAAGTCCTCCAAGATCTATATAACTTCCTGGTGGTGAGTCGATGGGTATTATTCTAGCTCCAAGGATTTTGTTTAAGGATATTCCTAATGCTAAGATGTCTGAAATTAGTCCTATTACCTTATCCTTCCCTTGTGACTTGCTTACTCCTACCATATCTATGCCACTATTACATACAGAGGATAACGCTATAAGAGTGTAAAAATCTATATATCCCTCTAATGATCTCTCAGACATTACAGCATCTTCACTTACCGGAATAAACGCACTACTGAGACCGCCAACTGAGGATGTGGCCATAGCTCCTCCCTTCTTTACAGCGTCCATTAAAATAGCTAATGCAGCCAATGAGCCGTGTCCGCCTATCTTCTCTATCCCCATCGTCTCTATAATTTCCGCAACACTATCTCCTACTTTAGGTGAGGGGGCCAATGATAAATCAACAGTTGTAAAATTTATCCCCATGTTTTCAGCTACAGTTCTTCCTACTAGTTCACCGAGTCTAGTAATCTTAAATGCTGCCCTCTTTATTATGTCATGGAGTTCTTGTAAAGTCTTAGGTTTACTTCTTTCAATAGCGGCTTTAATTACTCCTGGTCCGCTTACAGCTACATTTATTGTAGCCTCTGGCATTCCCATACCGTGGTGAGCTGAAGGTACAAAAGGCGAATCTGGAGGAACATTAGACATTATAGCTGTCCTTGATGAGGATTCTGGTGGTATTTCGAATATTCGGTCTACGAAGATCTTTATTGCATCGATATTCATTCCAGACATCGTAGATGCAGCGTTAATCATTCCAGCTAGTCTTTTAGTCTTGTTCAGTGCGTCTGTTAAGGTTTTAAGAACTCTTAAGGATCCTCTAGTAAATCCTTTATCTGCAAAAGCTGAATAACCACTTATATAATCTATGTTATTTCTTTCAGCTATTCTATCCAGATATTTAGCTAATTCTATTCCGTCTTTTTCATCTAGCACTTCAAGAAAGAACTGAATTGGGGATACAGATACTCTTTTAGTAACAATTCTGATTCCATATTTACTTCCTACTTCATCTACGATTTTTGAAAATCTTTCTAGAAAATTATTAATCTCTTCTAACTTCTTTAATGATTTATCTAAATCATCTGATATTGCGAAGAGTGTGTTAATGCTCAGAGTTACTGAACGAATATCTAGATCCTCCTCGTTAAGCATTTGATATACTTCTATTATTTCTTCTGCGCTATACTTCATTTATACCCTCTCCATGTATCTAAATACTTTTTCGTGGTATGTGTGTACTTCAACCACTAGCTCTCTACCTTTCTCTTGTAGTTGTGTTCTCAATTCATCTAATGGCACTTTACATTTAGAAATATCAACTAACATGATCATGGCAAAAATTCCCCTTATAACAGTTTGTGAGATGTCGATTATGTTTGCATTATTTTCAGCTAGTTTTGACGCTATTCCAGCTACGATTCCAGGTTTATCAGCTCCTACTACTATAATTATAGCGTTTTCCATCAGATATTCTGAAATCTTTTCTAGCTATTATGTTTTTGTCAACGTATTATATATGTTAATAGTATTTCTTCTTTATATAAAAGTTTGATAATGGTATAGTAAGTTAATCTGTTAATTTATAGTTTACTCTCCAAGTAAAGAAAGTTATTCCTAGTGGCGATCTAATTTATATTAATGATAAGTTTTTAAAGATTGAAAGTTCTATTATCTTTCTATAGTATTTGGCATTAGGATAAAATTTGTTAAGATACTGTGTCTTTATTATGATTACGCACATTAAATGGATCAGTATGTATTAATTTCCAAAGTGACTGTTTCTAACTAAGAATCTCATTTAACAGAAAATTTAGCTATGGGTCTTACTATTTATTATTACCATACAAGGCTTTCTGTATATTATAGCTAAATTAGTTTTAAAACCCATGATAATTTTTTATTTATATGGAACTCGAAAAGCTTGTTTCTCAGATTAAAAAGAAAAAATATGGAAGTAAAAAAGAATTAATAAAAGATTTGAATTTGCTTATGACAGAAATTCATAATCAAATAAAAAGTGAGATAAGCAGGGCTAAAAAAGCAAATAAAAATGTGAATGAGATAGAAAAGGAAATAGAAAAAATATTACATTCTCTAAAGAAAGTAAGGAAAAATAAACAAGCTCAGAGTATTAGAAATATCAAATTTGTTGTGGATAGGAGAGGTTTGGAAGCTTTAGAACTACTAAAGAAATTAAAATCGAGTTAGACAATCTTAGTATATGGGTAAGCTTTTTGGTACTGACGGAGTAAGAGGGATAGTTAATAAAGAGTTAACTCCAGAATTGGTATTAAAGCTTTCTAAAGCTATAGGGACATTTTTTGGAAAGAATAGTAAAATTCTTGTAGGCAGGGATGTAAGAGCAGGGGGTGATATGTTAGTTAAAATTGTTGAAGGTGGTTTACTAAGTGTAGGTGTTGAGGTTTATGATGGTGGTATGGCTCCTACACCAGCTTTACAATATGCTGTGAAAACTTTGGGTTATGATGGTGGAGTTGTAATTACTGCTAGCCATAATCCAGCACCATATAATGGGATAAAAGTTGTTGATAAGGATGGTATTGAAATAAGAAGAGAGAAAGAAAATGAAATCGAGGACTTATTTTTTACTGAAAGATTTAATACTATAGAATGGAGTTCTCTAACTACAGAAGTTAAGAGAGAAGATAGAGTTATTTCTACTTATGTAAATGGAATTTTAAGTCATGTTGATATAGAGAAAATTAAAAAGAAAAATTATAAGGTATTAATTGATCCGGCTAATAGTGTAGGTGCTTTATCTACTCCATTAGTTGCTAGAGCTTTAGGTTGTAAGATTTACACGATTAATGGAAATCTTGATCCCTTATTTTCAGCTAGACAACCAGAGCCTACTTTTGATAGTCTTAAAGAGACTGCAGAAGTTGTAAAGACTTTAAAAGTGGACTTAGGTGTAGCACACGATGGTGATGCTGATAGAGCCATTTTTATTGATTCTGAAGGAAGAGTACAGTGGGGTGATAGGAGTGGTACTTTATTATCATATTGGGCATCTGTTAAAAATCCTAAAGCTATAAAGAAGATTGTTACTGCTGTTTCAAGCTCAAGCTTAGTAGAAGAGTATTTAAGTAAATATAATATTCAAGTTGATTGGACAAAAGTAGGAAGTGTTGATATAGCACATAAGGTAGCGGATGAGAATGCACTAGCTGGGTTTGAAGAAAATGGAGGTTTTATGTATCCTCCACATCAGTATGTAAGGGATGGTGCAATGAGTTTTGCTTTAATGTTAGAATTACTAGCTAATGAAAATGTTTCGTCAGCAGAGCTATTTGATAGGCTTCCTAAATATTATCTTGTAAAAACTAAGGTTGACCTAAAGCCAGGGTTAATGGTTGAGGAAATTTATAAGAAAATATTAGAAGTATATTCAACTTCTAGTGTTAAAGCAATAACTATAGACGGAGTCAAAATCATAGGTAAAGATTTCTGGTTTCTTGTAAGGAAAAGTGGGACTGAACCTATAATAAGAATAATGGCTGAAGCTAAAGATGAAAACGTAGCAAATAATTTAGTTAATGAATTAAAAAAGATTGTAGAGGGTAAATGAAATACAGGTTGCTTGATCTTTTGGCATGTCCTATATGTAAGCATTTTCCGTTAAAGTATTACGTTTTTTCAACAAGAATGGTAGAAAGAGGTATAGGAGATGAAAAGAAACCATTATGTGAACTTTATTGTAGTTATAAGAATCAGTTTATAAAAGATATGAAAGAACCTACTCCTTGTGAAGAATGTATTAAGTATGAAATTGTTGACGGTTTATTATACTGCCCAAACTGTAAAAGATGGTATCCAATTATTGATGAGATTCCTAGGATGTTACCAGACAAGTTAAGAAGAAAGGATGAAGACTTGAGTTTTATGAAGAAGTATAAGAATAGCATTCCTAAAGAGATCCTGGAAGAAGGAGTTCCTTTCAACTTAAAGTCTGAACAAAGTTGACATATCTTTATTAGTTTGAATTAAGATAATATTATCTGGTGTAACTATTGGAAAGTGGATATCTATCTAATCTTGACGAATGGATTAAGATGCAGAAAAATTTGTTAGAGACATTAAAAGAGTTGGAGAAAAAATATGAAGCTGGAGATACAGATAGATTAGATTTAATCCTAGCAACTAGAGTTGCTTTTCAACATATTATGAGAACAGTTAAAGCTTTTGATCAATGGTTACAAGATCCTCAAATTATAAAGCATATGCCTAAGGAGATGTTAGAAGATGTTATGAGAACTACATGGAATATATTGGAAACTTTATTAGAATTAGATATAAGACATACAAGTCAATTCAGAGAATTAGTAGTAAAATTAAGTAAAGAAGGAAAATTAGATCCATTAATATGGAATAGACCTCTGAATGAAGAGCAACAAACTACTCAAAATAGAAGAGGAACGTTCATGACAATGTGAAATAAAGTATTATCTTCTTTTATTTTTAAGTCTATTTTCTTCATCTATTGCATTTATCTTCATTTTAATATCGCTTAAAAGTTGTGCTAAATTATTTTTAAAGTCATCCTCAATCTGCTGTTTATCTAGGAATTCTTGGCCACTAGAAGTTAATTTTAATTTTTTACTTTGCGGATCGTTTTCTATATATCCAACATATAGTAATGCTGTGATATCTTCTTTTATCATTGGACTAAAAACATTGTTTCCGATTACATTAAATTGATATCCTAAGTCTAATCCCTTCTGTTTTAGCTCATATAAACCAATAGTTAGTGCTTTTTCTGAGGCTCCATTTAAGGTTTTTATTAGATACAGTAATTTAATTTTTCTTTTATCATCTTTTAATGAATCTGGAGTAAATACTTGTTTAGATGTGAGTTTAAGCTCTTTTGATTTAGTCTGTCCTGGCTGAGACATTTAATCACTCCTTTATAATTCTCATTTTACCCCTTAATTATTTTAACGATTTGCTTAGCTTCCTCTAATGGATTCTTCGCTCTTGTTATTGCTCCACCAACAACATAAATATTTATAGGTAAATCTATAATATCAACAATATTATTCTTGTTTAACCCGCCAGCAACTGATACTATTACTCCAAGTTCGCTAACTTTCTTTATTTCATTCTTTAAATCGCTTATAGTAATACCTCTTTTTTTCTGCACATCTAATCCTACATGCAATCCTATTATGTCTACCCCCAATCTTTTAATTTCTTCTGCTCGTTTTAGAATATCTTTAACGTTTATGAGATCTGCTTGGACGAGAATTCCATATTCATGTGCTTTCTTTACTGCACTTTCTATTGTAGCATCGTCCATAATTCCAAGCACTGTCATAATATTACCTCCACCTAGATGAACTATTTCAGCCTCTACGTCGCCAGCATCTGCAGTTTTAGTGTCAGCTAAAACAATTCTTTCTTTTGCAATTTCCCTTATTCTTCTTATTCCTTGTATGCCATAAGACTTGATTAAAGGTGTTCCAA
Organism: Sulfurisphaera tokodaii str. 7; assembly: GCF_000011205.1. Taxonomy (NCBI): domain Archaea; kingdom Thermoproteati; phylum Thermoproteota; class Thermoprotei; order Sulfolobales; family Sulfolobaceae; genus Sulfurisphaera; species Sulfurisphaera tokodaii. The sequence goes on along the minus strand of NC_003106.2, from coordinate 259,417 downwards.
CTTCTAATATATCAGCCCCAGCCTCAATAGACTGTTTTGCAATTTCTTCTGCGTTTTTTAAATCGATAAAATCTAATGCTACTTGTAAATTTTTACTTTTTAATAATTTTTCCAGTAATTCCATCATTCCACCAATAGGTATTTCTACATAAAAGTTAACAAATGATTTTTAAAACTCACTGTGTGATATTTTTAGCTGTGATTTCCGATTGACAAAGTATATTATAATTACTGGAGGAGTATTATCAAGTGTTGGTAAAGGCACGGTAGCTGCTTCTATAGGATTACTTTTAAAAAATAGAGGATATAAGATAACAATGGTTAAGGTAGATCCATATCTTAATGTTGATGCGGGTACTATGAATCCATATATGCATGGAGAAGTTTTTGTAACAGATGATGGAGCAGAAACAGATCTAGATTTAGGTCATTATGAAAGATTTGTAGGTATTAATATGTATAGTTACAATAATATTACTGCTGGTAAGGTTTACTTTGAAGTTATAAAGAATGAGAGGCAAGGAAAATATTTGGGTCAAACAGTTCAAATTATACCTCATGTTACGGATCAAATAAAGAGTATGATAAGATATGCTTCTAATATGGCAAATGCAGACATTACTATCGTTGAGATAGGCGGAACTGTTGGAGATATAGAAGGTTTACCATTCTTAGAAGCAGTAAGACAATTAAAACTAGAAGAGGAAGAAGGAAATGTAGTTTTTGTTCATGTTGCCTTAGTCGAATTCCTTAAAGTAACTGAGGAAATAAAAACTAAACCTTTACAACATAGCGTGCAAGAATTAAGAAGAATAGGTATACAGCCAGATATCATAGTTGCTAGATCTGTAGTTCCACTAGATGAAGAAACAAAAAAGAAGATTGCATTGTTTACGAATGTAAAACCAGAATACATCTTTTCTAACTATGATGTCAATATGACTTATGAAGTTCCTCTAATCCTAGAAAAACAAGGCTTAGCAAGTAAGATTTTAAGTAAACTTAACTTACCAGATAATCAGCCTAATCTATCTGAATGGATCCGCTTTATAGATAATTTAAAGACAGCTGATAAAGAAGTAAAAATTGCTCTTGTGGGAAAGTATACAAAGCTTAAAGATAGCTACATTAGTATTAAGGAAGCGATTTACCATGCAGCTGCTAAGCTTCATATCAAGCCTGTTCTAGTTTGGATAGAATCGACTGACATAGAAAATTCAAAAGAAGCAATTGATAAATTGAAATCTGTTGACGGGATAATAGTTCTACCCGGATTTGGTTCACGCGGAGTGGAGGGAAAAATTCTTGCAATTAAATATGCGAGAGAAAATAATGTACCATTCCTTGGTATCTGTTATGGTATGCAACTAGCAGTAGTAGAATTTGCAAGAAATGTGTTAGGGCTAGAAAAAGCTCATACTACTGAGGTTGATCCTAATACACCCCATCCAGTAATCACACTATTAGACGAGCAAAAGAAAGTTGTACAAATTGGTGGTACAATGAGATTAGGATCTCAAAAGGTAATCGTTAAAGAAGGAACATTAGCTTATAGAATTTACGGAAACATAGAAGTATATGAGAGGCATAGACATAGATATGAGGTAAACCCAGAATATGTAGATCTTTTACAGAAAGGTGGTCTGGTAATATCTGGTGTAAGTGAGAATGGTCTGGTAGAAATGATTGAGCTTAAGAACCATAAATTCTTCCTAGGGTTACAAGGTCATCCAGAATATAAAAGTAGGCCTTTAGCTCCTTCACCCGTCTTTATAGGTTTCCTTAGAGCTGCTGCTGGAGTTTAAATTAATAATAATTTTATCATATTTTAATTTTATAATCTTTTTTATACCTTTTATTCCATTTTTATAAGATATTTCAATTAATCCAGCATTTTCTAGTTCACTAATATGCATGCTAATATTAGCTTTTGTCATGTGTAATACTTCACTTAATTCAGTAATACTCATTTCATTTTCAGCTACTAGTTTTAATATGTTTATTCTTGATATTACGGATAAAGCCCTAGAAATTTTTAATATATCTTCTGGGTCTGATACTGTTAGTTCCACGTTTATATAAATTAAAAATTTTTCCCTTTAAAAAGGATGTGGCTAAGAGACAAGAACCCTTTTATATTAGTCAGTAACAGAAAAGAAAATGAGGATGACTATAGTGCAAGCAAAGATAGAAAATCCATTAAAGAGTTTAAAAACTGCAACAAATAAAATTGTATTAGTGAAACTTAAGGATGGATCAGAATACGTTGGTAGATTAGAACAAAGTGATGGTACAATGAATTTAGTACTGAGAGACTGTATTGAGACAAGAGAAGGTACAGCTGAACCTGTTGCAAAATATGGAAGAGTTCTAATAAGAGGTAGCAATATACTTTTCATAAGTGTTGATTACGAAGCTTTAATGGGAAAATAATTTTATAAGAATACATCGGTGAGTGTATTCTAATGAGAAACATAAACGTGCAGTTAAGCCATTGGGTTGATATAGATTCGTTAGAAGTGGAGCTTGTAGAGCGTAAGGGTACTGGTCATCCAGACTATATAGCAGATTCTGCATCAGAAGAAGCAAGTAGAAAATTATCCCTCTATTATCTCAAAAGATATGGTACAATACTTCATCATAATTTGGATAAAACATTAGTTGTAGGAGGACAAGCATCACCTAGATTTAAAGGGGGAGAAGTTTTACAACCGATTTATATTATTGTAGCCGGAAGAGCTACCACTGAAGTGAAGACCGAGTCTGGAATTGAAAGCATACCGGTTGGAACTATTATTATTGAAAGTGTTAAGGAATGGATTAAAGAACACTTTAGGTATTTAGACCCGGAAAAGCATGTTATAGTTGACTATAAAATAGGCAAGGGTTCAGCTGATCTCGTTGGAATATTTGAGGTAGCTAAGAAATCAGTTCCCTTATCGAATGATACTAGTTTTGGAGTAGGATTCGCACCTTACTCAAAGTTAGAAAATTTAGTTTATCAGACAGAAAGATATCTTAACTCTAAGGAAATGAAAGCTAAAATACCTGAAATAGGGGAAGATATAAAAGTTATGGGATTAAGAAAAGGTAAAACAATTGAATTAACTATTGCAATGGCAGTTATAAGTCAATTAGTAAGTGATTTAAATCATTATATTGCTGTAAAAGAAGAGGCAAAACAAGCTATCTTAGATCTAGCGAGTAAGCTTGTACCAGATTATGATGTAAAAGTTAACATAAATACTGGAGACAAAATAGATAAAGGAATTGTATATTTGACTGTGACGGGAACGTCAGCTGAGCATGGAGACGATGGTATGACTGGAAGAGGCAATAGGGCTACTGGACTAATAACCCCAATGAGACCTATGTCATTAGAGGCTACTGCAGGAAAGAATCCAGTAAACCATGTAGGAAAAATATACAACATCGTCGCTAATCTAATTGCTCAAAAAGTTTCTACTGAAGTTAAAGGAGTTAAGAATGTTCAAGTTGAGGTATTAGGCCAAATTGGTAGGCCTATAGATGATCCTTTAATAGCAAATGTCCAAGTGACCACAGAAAATGGTAGTTTGACTTCTGAAATGAAAAGAGAAATTGAAGGAATATCTGATGAGATATTAGGGTCTATAACTAAGATATCAGATCTAATATTGGAAAATAAAGTTATGCTGTTCTAAAACGTTGTTTCCTATATTCATCAATAATTCTTTTAAGATCTATGTTTGTATCTATATTCATCAATCTCTCTTTATTTAACAGTTCTAAGTCTCTTAGTAAAGTTTTTTCTAATATTACATAATCATCTATGATTAGATCTAATATCTCACTGCTAATTTCTTGGTCTGCAAATATAATCCTATTTTTCTCTATTTTAAAGTAAGGTGGTAATTGTGATTTATGTAATGCAGTCTTATCTCCATAGATTAGACCTCTTATTATCTCTTTTAATTTTGATATTTCTTTGTCTTTATTTTCTATTTGATCTTTCAGTGATGCGATTTGCTTTAAATAAGTACTTATTATAGTATGGAGTTCATATATTCTTCTATCTTTCTCTACTTCTATGTTAATTGAGGCTTTTATTTCATCTATTCTATGCTCTAGATATTCTTTATATTGTAACAGTTGTTTTATATATCTTTTTAATCTTTCATTTTCTTTCTTATATTCAAGCAGTTCATTATTAATTGATTGAGCAGAATTACTAATCTGTTTATTTTCTATGTTTTTAGGCTGTTCTATTCTTGTTGTAACTGTAACTTCTTTTTCAATTTCTTTCTCAATACATTCATTTATTGTATTTCCGTTAATTACACATTCAATTATCTTATCTTCTTCTATATCTAAGTCTAATCTTCCAAGAAAACCTTCAATTTGTCTCAATTTATGAGAAAAATCATAATATGCTTTTAATGCCGCAGACAAAGAATCTCTTATATGAGGATCATCAATTTTAATTTTATGTATTTCGGAAAACTTACTGACTAACTCCATTTTTTCATCTATATATAAAGGCCTTTCTGGCTCATAGATTTTGCATCTAAGCTGTGCAGCTATTTTTCTCACCGTGTCCGGCACGGGGTTTACATCAGTAGCTATCAATACTGGTTTCCCATTTTGTCTTATTATATTAATAATTTCTTCTCTATCAATATTTCTTTTACTATTGAGATATACTGGATTAGCATATAGGTCAATTATAGATATTCCTACTTCAATTCCAGGATCTATTCCAACTATAACTGGTTTTCTCGAGAATTTTTCCTTATCTACAAATTCAATTTTACTTTTGAATATAGGTTTTATATCAACCACTAAGTCGTGCCCTTTCATTTTTTTAATTATTCCATTCAAACTTTGACGAGGAGCATACACAATAAATACAGCTTTTTCTATGCCAGCCTTTGTCCTCTTTATAGTATAGTCATAATCAAAACCATTTTTATCTAATTTTTCTTTAATTTCTTTCATAACTCTTAATACTAGTCCTCTAATATGTCGTTTATACCTGTTACTACTCATTCCTCCAGGGCCAAGAGCTCTACCTCTACTTATAATAATCTTTGTTTTATTTTCTATTGCTTTAATTGGTGTGCCAAGACCTTTTAAGGCTAAAAGTGCTGCTAAGTAGGCTGTTTTTAGTGGGTTAGTTTTTCCTTGAATATCTATGCCATTCTCTCTAGCTACTTCTCTTATATCTTTAAATTGCCCATTTATATACGTAGTCTGTATTATTTGTAAATTATCTGGTAATAAAGAAAGTAATTTAATTAATTGTTTTTCATTAGTCGCTAGTTCATATATATTATCAGTTGCTATAACTTCTGGTTTCTTTTCCCATATAATTCGTATAAGTTTACCAATACTTACATTCTCATATTTTTCTTCAATTTCTCCTTTTTCATTAATAATTACTACTGCATAAGAAGGTGGTTGAGAGGAATTAGGGCTTTTCCCCGCTTCTATATCTACGCCTAATACCCGCATTATTCCCCCTTTATATAATTTATTACTTGATCAATATCTTTATATATTTCATATTTTTTATTAAAGTAATATAATATATTTGTTAGATCTCTAAATAATAAGTCTTCATCATCTTTTTTCCATTGGGGCCAATCTATAATATATGGCTTACCATCCTCTCTTATTAATATGTTATATTCACTTAAATCGCCGTGTACTAACTTGCCGCAGTATTGGTATGCAATTCTGACATTAGAGATTATTTCTTCTAATACTTCCTCTGGGTTATTCAAATTAGTTCTATATAATTCATTACCTTGAATATATTCCATAGCAACAGCATTGTAAGCTTGACCTAACGGTTTAGGAACGTTTGCATAATTATTAGTAAGGCAACTTAATGCGCTAAATTCTCTTTCAGCATTTTCTATTGTTAATTTTATCCAATCTTCTTTATATTTTATTCCACGTATTTTTCTTATATTTTTGTAACTAGTTCTGCCTACTCTATGGAATTTTACTATTATTGTTTCATCTGAGAAATCATATCCAAAGTAGACATTACTTTCTTTTCCTTCACCTATTATTATTCCTAATTTATTTAGTACTTTATTAGCATATAATTTTTTAATTGCTAAAGTATCTAAGCCAGCGAAAGTAATTCTGTACCCTGTTTCTTTCAATACTTTTTCTTTAGATACGAGCTTTAGATTGTATAATTTTAGAAGAACCTCTTTAAGTTCTCTTTCTAATAATCCTAGTTTGTTTATTATTACAGAATATGGAACATATTCATAATTAGAATTTAATTCGTAAATAGTTTTCAAAACTTTATAATCAAGGGGTCCTACTAGAGAGGCTCTTTCTGCTAATGTTAAAACAGCCATAATGTTTAACTTAATATTACAAATCCTAAGTTTTATTCTTTATTGCTACTATTTTGCTTTTACCAGGAAGAGATCTTATTATGTCATCTTGTAATGTTCGTAAACCTTTTAATTTTAATTTTTCTTGTAAAATTTTGATTATTTTTGCAGATAATTTGCTAGGATCTTCATCGCCAGGTTCAAGAAGAATAAAAATATTAAAACTGCTATATTTCTTTACTACTTCTTCACTACCTACGATTATCTTAAAATCTTCGGTTAAACCAAGAAACAATTGCATCTTAACGTTATTTATAAAGTTCTTCTTTCCATAAATCATAAAAGACCCTTTCTTAAGATATTCTCCGCTAGGCGGAGATTTGCTTACTTGATCTCCATTTACCCAGAATACATCTATAGCCCCCATTCCGACTTTCCATGCTTTCGAATAACATGCTGCAATCACAGCCGCATCTCTAATATCATCTTCTGTTACGTTATTTCCTTGAGTCTTTATTATAGTAGCAGGGGCTCCTTGAATATCTGCATGAAGAAAAATATCTTTAGGTTCTAATAACTTTCTTACTAAACTTTCATTCTGATCTATGTCCCTTCCAGCTATCACTAGATAACCATTTCTTGTAAAACTCCATCTATATTTTTCATACCATTCTCTTTTTCTTAATGAAATTCTTATTTCTTCAGTCCTTTCTTCTATCTGCTTGTCGAGTTCTTTCAATTTTTGTTTAAGATTATTTAAAGTCTCTTCGGCTTTCTTTCTTTTTTCTGCGTATTCCTTGGCAATATCAAAATATTTTGAAGCGTTTTTGTATACCGATAACTTCGGATCTAATTCAATCTCGTACTCGTCAAGCTTTATTTTGATAGTATTTTTACCAAGGTTTTTATTTATCTCATTTTCTATGTTCTGATAATTTGCTATTAAAATGTTGGCAATATTTCTGTGTTTATCTTCTTCTTTCTTATATGTTTCTATTTCATTTTCTATTTCTTCAATTGTTTTAACTAGTTTTTTCTTTTCTTCCTCCAATTTTTTATCTGTTTCACTTTTTATAATTGCTTTTTCTTCATTAGTAAAGAATTCATCCAATGCATCATTGTAACTATCTTTTTCTATACAATCATTAAATTTTAAGGGTATTACAGTCAAATTAGGGATTAGACATTTGTTAAAGTTTCCTTTTTCTATGTCTTCTTCTAATTTCTTAATTTTTAGAACTGCATTATCTAATTCTTGCCTGTTTAAAACTGAGATTCCTAAAGCTTCAATTATCTCTTGGGGTACGCCTAAAATTCTAGATAAATTTCCTTTTTTTAGTAATTTATCAATTTCTTCGTCTGTTAAAGGTGGAGGAGGGGGTGGTGGAGTATATATTACGTTTGGTTTTATTACTCTATCTTTAAATTCCTTATATTCAGTAGCAAATAAGATTCTATTGTTTAAGTCAGTTATAACTAAAAGACCTCTGGGTAATAATTCTATATACATAAGTCTATCCATAAAGGTTAACTTTATGATTCTTTCTTTCCCTAGAAGTTCTATATTATTTATGATTTTATCTTTAATATGAGCTCTAATTAATGACACTTCATTAGATATTTCTTTCTGTCTATCATATTTTGTAAAATGTATTCTTTTCCCAGGTTCAATTACTAAGTTTTTGTCGCTATTTTTGCAATGAAGTTTTAAAAAGTATGCTTGCGTACCAGATATTTTATAGACATTATCAACTCTACAAGAGATTATTTCATTTTTATTTTCAGTTATCCACGCAAGAAGATCAAGATATGACATAGAATTCTTTTTATTCACTTTATTAACCCCTTACTGAATATCTACTTGTGCAAAAGGAAGATAAAATAGTTATTATTAGGGGTATAATTGGAGTTATCGCAGGTGTTCTATCTTTCCTTTTTTTAAATAACGAAATTATAGCATTTTTAATGCCTCTGATAGCTTACATTGTTTCGATATTTTTATTCTTTATTTATAAATTTGACCATTTTGGTAAATGGGACATATATGGTAGGGGTGTATTAATTCTTTTTTCAGCTTGGATTTTAATATTTTTAATACTATATAATGTTTGATGCAATCACAAAAGTTCATTGTTGATGCTATGTTAGGTAAACTTGCTAGATGGCTAAGAATTTTAGGATATGATACTCTCTATAGTAACAATTACGAAGATTGGAAAATATTAAAAATAGCAGAAGAAACTAAGAGAGTTATAATAACTAGGGATAGAGGATTATGTATTAGGGCAAGAAAGAAAAACTTAGAATGCTTTCTTGTTTATTCATCAGAAGATCTAATTGATATATTAGCTAAGCTTTCAAAAAAATACAAAATTGATCTAAATGCTGATCCTAATTTTAGTAGATGCACAGAATGTAATGGTGTGTTGGAAAAAATAGACGATAATAAATGGAAGTGTACCAAATGTGGAAAAGAATATTGGAAAGGTTCTCATTGGAGAACTATAGAGAATACCCTTATTAAGGCAAGGAGTAAAATAAAAAATAATGAGTCAAGAGCAATTAGTAGCAGTTAATGAATTAAATGAGAATTTAGGTAAGGTCCTTATTAAAATAGCTAGAGATTCTATCGCAAATAAATTAGGTATATTAAAGATTAATTTAGAAGATTATTTGTCTTCCCTTAATGACCCTATACTTAATAAAAAAGGTCTTGCATTTGTTACACTTGAGACATATTATGGTAATTCTACTTCATTAAGGGGATGTATAGGTTATGTAGAAGCTGTAGCTCCTCTTAAAGAAATAGTTTCAAAAGCTGCTATTGCTGCAGCTTTTTCTGATCCTAGATTTCCTCCTCTTTCTAAAGGAGAATTTGACAATATTATTATCGAAGTTACAGTACTAACAAAGCCCCAAGAAATTGATGTTGAAAATAGATGGGAATTGCCTAAGAAGATTAAGGTGGGGGAAGATGGGTTAATAGTTGAATATGGTATTCTTTATAGCGGTCTTTTATTACCTCAAGTTCCAATGGAATATTGTTGGGATGAGGAGACTTTTTTAGCCGAGACCTGTATTAAAGCTGGCCTTGAGCCCGATTGTTGGTTGAATAATAAAGTTAAAATAAAGAAATTTCAAGGTATAATATTTAGAGAAGAAAAACCAAAATCTGAGAAAATCTTAATTATTAAACCTAGTGAAGTTAAATGTAAGAAAGAAGAGATATCTTTATTATGATAGATACATTTTTATTTAACCGTGTTAATTATCATTATTAGCGTGAAAGCATGGAAGAAGAATTCGCGGAACTCTTTACAGATGAAGTAAAACAAGCCCTTGTTGATGCACTTAAAGACATGAAGAATCCAGTAGATATATATGTTTTCATAGATTCTAATGATCCTCACTGTCATTATTGTGAGGTAACAAAAAGGTTTCTACAATTTATGAGTGATGCTGCCCCTAAGGACTCTGAAGGAAAAAGTTTAGCTGTTGTACATGTTATTGATAGGGCTGATCCTAATTCTGCTGAGATATTTAAAGAATTTCGTGTAGAGAGAGTTCCCACAGTTGCCTTTATGAAAGGTTACCTAAGATGGACTGGAGCACCTTTAGGTGAAGAAATAAGAGCTCTAGTAGAAACAGTAGTGAGACTATCCCTTGGAGAAAGTGGACTAAGTGCAGAAACAATAAATGCGATTAAAAATAAATTAAACGGATATGTGAAAATCGAGACTGTGGTTACTCCGTCATGTCCATATTGTCCATATGCTGCATTAATGGCTCATATGGTTGCTTATGAAGCATGTAAAGCTGGAAAGTGTAATGTTGAATCTGATGTAGTTGAAGCCTATGAGAACCAGGATATTGCTGAAAAATATCAAGTAATGAGTGTACCTACTGTAGCTATAAATGAGTCTGTTGAATTTATTGGTGTTCCTTACGAAGAAAACTTCATTAATTCACTATTGGAGAAACAAAAGTTGTAATATAGGCTAATTTTTTATCGTATTATTTCTAATTATGTGTTAATGAAGATTATTTATATTAAGTTAACTGATGAGGAGTACAAAGAACTAGAGGAAAAAGCAAGGAAAGAAGGCTATGTGTTAATGACAGATTATATAAAAGCTATTTTATTTTCTCCTCATTCATCAGAGGCATACAGTTTACCTCAGAATGTTAATGATCTAGTTTCACAAATTACTTCAAGGTTAGAGAGAAAAGTCCAAGATCTTATAAATCCTTTTACGTCGCAATTTGAAGATCTAAAAAAAAGAATAGCTGAAATTGTAGAAAGAATAGATGAATTGGAATCAAAAATAGAAAGTAAACCCATAACTAAGGAAGAGAGACTACCTCAACCTTCACAGAGAAAATCTTTTGAGTCTACGAAAAAAGAGGGGGAAAAAAAGACAGCTATTGATATTCTTAATGAGCAAGGAGTAGTCTTTGAATCTGAATTGAAGTTAAAAAACGCTGATGCATATTTTTCTAAGCTAGAAAGGGAAGGGGCAAGAATAATATATACTGAGAAGGAGAGAATTGCATTATCTCAAGAATTTTTTGATAAATTTATAGATAAACTAAAGGAAATAAAAAGTCCAGATCCTGCAGAAGCTGAATCTAAATTAGATCCAAAAGAGGCTAAACTTTTCAAAAGGTTAGTTAGTGAAGGTCTAATTATTTTTGATGGAGAGACAAAAACTTGGAAGCCTCTGTTCTAAATTTCGGTAAAGTAACGCCTTTTTGGCCTTGATATTTTCCTTGATACGGGTGTTCTACGGGTGATAATGTTCTTGCAAATATTAAGTGTATGAAACGTGTCCCTCTCCTTAATAATACGGGAAACGATGAACCTACAACCTCAATTGTTATTTGCCCTTTAAATCCAGCATCTACTATAGTAGGTGGAATAAACAAGCCTAGTCGCGCAAAGGATGAGCGAAGGTTAACAAAAGCCATAACATCATTTGGAAGTTCAATATATTCTTCTGTGGTTAAAAGTACATGTTCATATGGTTGAATAATAAACTCCTCAATTTTTTCGATTTTGAAAAATGCAGGATCGGGATTATCTGGATCAAATACTTTATCCGTTTTTATAAATCTAGCAATTTCTCCTCCAACTCTAAGGTCAACTCCGTTTTCCCTAACGGTATCTTCTCTTAATGGGTCTATTTTTATCCATCCTTTCTCTAGATAATATTTTAAATCACGATCACCGAGAATCATTATGTATATTATATTTTGACGGATTATATTTATAAAGCAAAAGTCAGAGTAACTCTGAGTCTTCATCTATCTGAAATGCCGGGTTTTCATCACTGTATTATATCGTCAAAGCTATAAATATAAAAGTTAAGCTAAAATATTTTAAAGTATGGAGTTTAAACTCATAGCTGAATACTTTGATAAACTTGAGAAGATATCTTCAAGGCTTCAACTTACCGCATTACTAACTGATCTGTTTAAAAAGGCTGATAAAAATGTCATTGATAAGGTAGTTTATTTAATTCAGGGTAAATTGTGGCCAGACTTTTTAGGCTATCCAGAGTTAGGAGTTGGTGAAAAATTACTTATTAAAGCAATTTCGATTGCTGTGAATGTCAAAGAGGAAGTAGTAGAAGAGCAATTGAAAGTTGTTGGTGACTTAGGAGAAGTTGCGATGAGACTTAAGAAAACTCCTCAGTCTGCCTCAATTTTAAGCTTCTTAGGTGCTCAATCAAATGAAGGTTTAACCGTTGAAGAAACTTATGAATCTTTGACTAAAATAGCGTTGGCTTCAGGTGAGGGTAGTAGAGATATTAAAATTAGATCTTTAGCTGGGTTACTAAAGAAGGCTTCTCCTTTAGAAGCAAAATACATAGTTAGGTTCGTAGATGGAAGATTAAGAGTTGGAATCGGTGATGCCACAATAATGGATGCACTATCAACAGCATTTACCGGGAGTACTTCATTTAGACCATTAATAGAAAGAGCATATAATTTAAGAGCGGATCTAGGTAATATTGCAAAAATTATTGCGCAACAAGGCGTAGAAGCTTTAAAGGACATTAAACCTCAAGTAGGAATTCCTATAAGGCCGATGTTAGCAGAAAGAATGAGTGATCCTGCAGAGATTTTAGCTAAAGTAGGCGGTGAAGCTTTAGTAGATTACAAATATGATGGGGAACGTGCACAAATACATAAAAAGGATAAAGAAGTATATATATTCTCTAGAAGATTGGAGAATATTACTAGAATGTATCCTGATGTTGTGGAATATGTAAGAGAATACATAAACGCTAATGAAGTTATAATTGAAGGAGAGATAGTAGCTGTAGACCCAGAAAGTAATGAGATTAGACCATTTCAAGAGTTAATGCATAGGAAAAGAAAGAATGATATAAATGAAGCTATAAAGGAATATCCAGTAAACGTTTATCTTTTTGATTTAATGCTTTATGAAGATGCAGATTATACCATGAAGCCTTTGCCAGAAAGAAGAAAGAAACTAGAAGAAGTTATTAAACCAAATGATAAATTACATATAGCTCATCATATTTATACAAATAATGTAGATAAACTGATGGAATTCTTTTATGATGCTATAAGCAATGGAGCAGAAGGTGTAATGGTGAAATCGGTTGCTAAAGATTCTATATATCAGGCAGGTTCTAGAGGTTTCTTATGGATTAAACTGAAGAGAGATTATCAAAGCGAGATGGCTGACAGCGTTGATCTAGTAGTAGTAGGAGCATTTTATGGAAGAGGAAAAAGAGGAGGTAAATTGAGTTCATTATTAATGGCTGCATATGACCCAGAGACAGATACATTTAAAACCGTATGTAAAGTAGCATCCGGCTTTAGTGATGCCGAATTAGATGAATTGCAAAAGAAATTAATGGAGATTAAGTTAGATAAAAAAGATCCAAGAGTTGATTCACAATTAGAACCTGATATATGGGTTGAACCTAAATATGTTGCTGAAATTATAGGTGCAGAAATAACACTATCTCCAGAACACACGTGCTGTAAAGATATGGTGTCTAAAGGTGCAGGGTTATCAGTAAGATTTCCTAGATTTATAAGATGGAGGGATGATAAAAGCATAGAAGATGCTACAACTCCTAAAGAAATTTACGAAATGTATAAAATGAAATTGAGAAAGAAGGAAGAAGAACAGCACACTGATGAAGCATAAGGGATTATAAAACTAAACTTCAAATACTTCTTTTTCCTAAAATAGATAGTGTTTGATATACTAGATAATGGTGCCATTTTATTAGGCAACAATTTTACTATCGATGGGCATTACAGAAGGTTATTTAGGGTTATAACTCATTTTCATTCCGATCACCTACTAGAACTAGATAAAAGTATAAAAGAATGTTCTAGTATTATAGCTACTCCTATAACTTTGGATGCTGCATCAGTGTTAGGTTATACTATTCCTAAGCATAAAAGAATAGATCTAGATTATGGTATTACACTTGATGTATTAGATGAGAAAATTAAGCTCGAAAAAGCTGACCATATAATGGGTGCCTCTCAAGTGGTTGTAAAGAGTGACAATGTTGAATTAGCATATACTGGAGATTTTAAGAATCCAGGAAAAGGTACGCCTATATTAAATCCAGATGTTCTAATTATTGATGCAACCTATGGTAGTCCAGCCCATAAAAGGCCTTATAAGCATGAAGCTGAGATATTGTTTTCTGATTATATTCGTGATGCTTTGATTCAAGGTCCAGTTAGAATATTTGGTTATTATGGTAAGCTTCAAGAAGCTATGAAGATTTTAAGACAATATGATGTAGACGCTCCTTTTATTGTAGCTGGGAAGGTAAAAGATCTTACAAATGTTGCAATAAAACATGGTATAAAGATAAATGATGTATTTGATGAAAAGAGTAAAGAAGGCAAGGAAATAATGAAAGACGGCTGGTACATAAGCTTTAAACATGCTACGGAATTTAAAAATAGGGATAATGCAGCTACAAATTTTCTTCTAGATGGCTGGATAATAAAGGACTTTATAAGAAGAGTTGATCAAAAATCCTTTATTATAGGTCTAAGTAGCCATGCTGATTTCCAGGATACAATATATTATATTGAAAATACCACTTCGGACATTATTGTAGTTGATGGAAGTAGAAGTAAATATGCTAAAGATCTGGTAGAATATGCAAGGAAAAATATTCCTAAAAAGGATTTTATTATATTACCTAGGTTATAAATGAAGTTTATATTACTAGATTTTCTTTTAGTAATTTGTTTTTTGCAAACCTATCTGGTGTAAAAATTGAAAATGCTGGGTCCTTTTTGTTATCAGCAATCAGATCAGCCATCAATTTACCTGAATATGGAGCAAACATCATGCCATGTCCGCTATATCCAGCATCAATATATAAGTCTTCTGGCCATTCTTCCCCATATCCCATAATGTGAGAATTATCGGGTGTCATCTCATAATATCCACTCCATCCACGTAAAATGCCTAGACCAGATACGTTTTTTACTAATTGCTTTAATCCTTGTAAGAATTTACTCATCTCTTTAATCGAGATAGTGAATGGTAAAAATCCTCTTTCTGTTTTAGTTTCTGTTCCTCCTATGATCTCTCCTTTTAATGTTTGAGAAAAATATATATCTTTATCTATAATAAGCGGCTTAATAAAGTATTTTATGGGCTCAGTAATAAAGATTTCTTTTCTCTCTGGCTCAATATATGGTTGTATGTTTATCTTTTGTAGTAGTTCACCGCTCCAGGCTCCAGTTGTTAAGACAACTTTCTCAGATTCAAAGAATTTTCCAGATTCTGTTTTTATACCTTTAACTTTGCCACTTCCTATTACAATTTCACTAACTTTATCAAAAACTATTTTATACGAATCTTTTACTGAAATATAATAACTATAAAGTATGTAATCATGATGAAATGCACCATCTTGTGGTGCATAATAACATACTCCTTCAACGGAAAGATAATCGAATTCTTTACAATTAATAAATCTTCCTCCTATATTCTTACTTTTCCATAAAGAGTCTAATTTTTTGAAAATTGATATTTGTTCTTCACTTCTAAGTATCCACAAATACCCTGTTTTATAAGTTACAGAATTTAAGAAAAGTTCTTTACTTTGAGATATAAGATAAGGTATTGCCTTTAATGCATAGTCAATATTCTCTTCACTGTAAAAATGATAACGATACCTACTTGCATTTCTACTACTAGAACCATATCCTACTCTTTTCATTTCGATTATTAGTACGTCTTTAATACCCTTCTTTTTTAAATGATAGGCTAAGCTAAGACCATGTGCTCCAGCTCCAACTATTATTATCATAAGCTCACCGGATAAATAGGTGATCTGAAAGTTATTAGAGTAGGACTTTTTAAAATACTTCCAGCAACTATACTACATACTTTACCTTGACAATGGCCCGTACCTAATCCAGTAATTCTTTTTATATCCTCGACACTAATGAAACCTAATTTTTTAGCGAAATTTACATCGTTTAAATCAATATCTTCACACTCACATATAATTCCGCCTTCTCCATATAAGTATGGAGAATTATTCTGTATCACATCATTATTGAACAATCCCGGCTCATATATACTTACTTTTTTATAATCCAAAGTGTTTGTTGCACTTAAATAACTTATATACTCATCCATTATCCCTAATGCACCACCTATAACTTTACTACTATCTGCTGGTTGATAGATATGTAATGTGTGATTGAATCTATAATCCACTCCTAAATTAGTTATTATCTCTATTCTTGGTTGTTTTACTATAGAAAATACTACTAATTGAGCTTTCACTAAATTACCATTATACGTAGAAATTACTATAACATCTTTTTTATTTTTTATATCAGATATATTATCTTCAATTATCTCAATTCCTTTTTCTTCAAGTTGTTCTCTGTAAAACTTAGAAAATAAGGGCTTAATTCCTCTAGGATAGATTATTATAGCTTTTTCAGCATTTAATGCAGTTCTTGCTGTCAAATTTGTAAAACCTAATACAACAATATTTTTATATTTATTCTTTAATTTCCTTAAATACAATTCTCTTGAAACTATTCCTACAATATAATTTCTGTTAAAAATGGGTCTTAACGTTCTTCCTCCTACACTTATTATAATATCCTCAGCAGTAAGTAACAAATACTTATCTTTTGTTTCGAACAGTAATCCTTCATCAAATTTACCAAGAAATTTACCTATAATTATTCTGTCGTGAAATTTCTTAATTTTTTCCTTTATTTTCTCTAATAGATCTTCCCGCTCGATCTCTGGTATCGGGCTATAATCATATTCTAGGTCCCCAATAAGTTCATGTGTTATTAATAATGATTTATCATCCAATGCAGTAATGCCAGCTGTACCCCCACCTATAATGATTCTTTTTACTGTTACTTTTTCAATGCTTTTGCTCGTAGAAGGAAAGTACTTTGTTGGAAGTTTTTGAAATAACGATAATTTAGGTGAAAGTTTTCTTATAATAGGATTTCTATGAAATAATGCTACATTAAAAGGAATTCTAATTCTTGATGTTTCTCTATAGAAATTGTTTGCAAGATTAATTTTTTTCCCATTAAGATTTACTTCTACATGAGGTAATCCTTCTTCATAATAACTAATTCCTATAACCCTTCTTTTTCTTTTACTAATAATTGTTGAGATCTCCATACTTTTCTACTAATGTAATAATAGGCTTTCCATCCATTTTAACATTTGTTACGTTAAATAATTTCAAGATCGTAGGTGCCACATCTATTATTTTTGCATTTGAAATAAATTTTCTCCTTGTATTACTCTTCTTATCATAAAATATAATAATACCGTAAAGATCATCCTTTCTAAAATAACCATGTTCTCCTGATGTCATTTTGTAATATTCAATTTTTTCTATTATGTTCATATCTTTTTTAACTAAACTACTTATTCCGTATTTCTCTTTAAGACCTGTGATATAAATATCTCCTTCCCTATCATTAGCAGGAGATTCTCTTGCTACAATAGATGTAAAAATTCTTTCATTTTTTTCTTCATCAACTAAATTTTCTAAGTTTCTTACTATATATCTTACTAATTTTGGGAATTCCCTATGTGACACTATACCGTTTTTTTCTCTATTTTTTAAATTGATTCTTATTTGGCCTCCTCCACCGTAATATGCTTTTGTTTTACTCCAATCTATTTCTTCATTATCATTTAATTTCAATACATTAATTTTTTCAAGAAACTTATTTATAAAAATTTTCTTCTCAACTTCAGCTATTCCATGGTCAGAACACACGAAAAATACGTCTGCATAATTAAGTTGTGCTCTAATAAATTCATCTGCCATTTCGTATCCTTTTACTATATGTTCAAAGGCTTTTTCTTCGTTAATACCGTAAAGTAAATGTTGGAGGTTATCTACTATTGGTAGATATGTAATAGCGAAATCCCAACTAGTATTTTCTAGCATAAATAATGTATAATTAAGAAAAAATGAGTATGTGAGTTCGATAGTTTTTAAATATTCATCTAACGTTATAATTCCTTTATATAAAGAGTGATAGTCTCCATCTAGGATCATTCCATGTTTACTTACTATAAAATTCCATATTTTTTCTTGTAATTCAGTATTATTTCCCCATTTATAATTGAAGAAACTAATAGGACTTACATATACGTTCTCATGCCTAGCATGTAGAAATACGGTTCCTTTCAATTCATCTTTGCCACACTTACCTAAAATTTCGATAGGCTCACTCCATTCTCCCTCTTCTAATTCAATTTCTTTTTCACCATAAGGGCTTGTATAGACTATGAGGTACTTAGAATTACGTTTCTCTACAATCCATATATTACTTAGGATTTTGTTTTCTCCTTCTGAAAGAACTTTAGCATCGCTGCACTTCTTTATTTTACTTTTATATGGGTCGAATAATATTACATCTTTAATTTTCCATTTATCTGGTAGTGCTTGAGGATTAGAAGTTACTGTGACTTTATATCCATGTTTACCTAGATATGCCCAAATAGGATCAGATTTTAAACCTTCACTACTGAACGCTGATAAAGGAGAAGATAGCGAGCGTCCTTTTATAAAAATTTTAGGTGCTGTAATTCCGTTATGTTCAGGTAAGTTTCCAGTTATTAATGAGGCTAATGCAATTGGAGTAAGGGAAGGAAATACTGATTCCAATTTTCCATAAAAACCAGAATTTATCAACTTATTTATAGTAGGTAGTTTATCCTTAATTTTTTCAATTATTTTGTATGATGCACCGTCTATTATGATTAGTAATACTTTCAATGTTACTCACTGTGGACTTTCTTATTTATCTCATCTACAACTTTTCTAGGTGATATTAAATTGATGTGATCTCTTTTTATATTACCTTTTTTATCTACACTAATTGCAAATTCATATACACCGTCTTTGTTCTGAAATTTTCCATAGATATCATATCTATCCTTAAATGACTGATAAAACTTTATCTCCAGTGTATTTATATCAAAATCTCCAATCAATTTCTTTAATGTAGAAATTGTTATTGATTTTATTTCTTCATCCATCATAAGCACCCAATTCTTTTAATAATTTTAAAATTCCTTTCATATCATGCTCTTTCGCTTCATATATGTTTTTCTTATCTTTAATTACTTTAGAAGTAGACGGACCTATGCTTACTATTATTTCACATTCTTTTATAAAATCTTTCACTAAACTAGCTATATAAGAGCTAGTTAAAACTATTATATTAACTTTACATTTTTCAATTAACTCTCTGGCTTCTTCTAGTTTTTGTAAATCTGCTTTTAAATTATAATCAGCAATTTGCTTGATATCTAAACTGTTATCTATTGCTATCAAACTCCTAACTAGAAGTGGATTTTTAGTATTCTGCTTTATTAGTTTTACCAGATTTTCTACAGTATATTCTTCTGGTATAATCACATTTTTAATATTACGCTTAATTAGCTCTTCCGATGTACTAGGTCCTACGGCAAATATAGCTTTTCCTTCAATTTTATCAAAGTCTTTAAAACATCTTACTGCATTAATACTCGTGAATCCAAGGCCGTCTATCTCGTGTAAATTAACAGTATAATTTATACATTCAGGTTTTAAAATACTAATTTCAATAAAATTCTTATTATAAGGAATATTAGATCCTTCGGGCCTAAGGAATAATACCTTCATTTTTTATTTCCTCCAAGAATCTTTTACCTAATAATTCCCCTGCTTCATAAGGAGTCATGTTATGAAAATACTCTTCTATTGTAATCTTTTTCCTACCAAATGAAGAACTAATTATTCCATGGAAATCTTTATCATATTTTTCAAAATAAACTCCAATTGGTGAATGGCATCCACCCCCTACAATACTTAATGCTTTTCTTTCAGCAATAGCAATTTCTAATGTATCTTTATCATTTATTTCATTAAATATTTTCTTTATTGTTTCATCTTTTTTTCTTCCTATAACTACTATTATACCCTGGTTAGCTTCTGGAGTGAATAAATGAGGATCTAACCTATAATACTGAACCTGCTCTTTTAACCTATATATTGAAGCCTCAGCTATTATAATGCCGTCATATTGACCTTCAAAATACTTCTTTAATCTAGTGTCTATATTTCCTCTCAAATCCTTAATGTTAAGATCATTTCTATAAAAAGTTAGGAAATTTTTTCTTCTAATACTACTAGTTCCTATAATTGAATTTGGTTCCAAGTTAAATAAGTTTTTTCTTGAGATTAAAATATCAAATGGAGGATCCCTAGGTAATACAGCATAAATTTCCAAGTTTTCTGAAATCTCAGTCAAGATATCCTTCATACTATGAACAGCGACATCAGCCTTATTATCTAAAACCGCTTGATTTACTTCTTTTTCGAATACTCCTTTACCTAGTTTAGATAAAGGTTCGTTCTGGAATAAATCAGCTTTAGTTTTAATTTCTATAAATTCAGTTTCTATACCTAATTTATGTAAATAGTTTTCAACCATCATTACCTGAATTCTGCTTAGTTTACTACCTCTAGCGGCTATTCTTATTCTCATATTTCGCTAACCACCTTATGAATTGCTTCAATAGTAAGATTTACTATCTCATCAGAGTGTGAACTAGATGTAAATATTGTCTCAAATTGACTAGGAGGAATGAAAACGCCTAGTTTCAGCAGTTTTTCATGAATCTTTACATAGAGATCTTTATTAGCTAACCTAGCATCATCAGCATTAGTTACTTTACTTATACCTATAAAGAATTGGAACATGCTTTGTATTCTATTTATAGTATATTTAAAATTCTTTTTAGATAAAGAATTATCTAGTTCTTCTGCTATTTCTTTTGAAGCCTTATTAGCTATATCATATGCATTTGTTGTCTCTAGAACTTCTATTGTAGCTATTCCTGCAGCCATTGTAAGAGGATTAGCATTAAATGTACCAGCATTAAATACTTTTCCTTCTGGGGTAAGATTACTCATAATTTCTTTTTTTCCAGTAACTGCACCTATTGGTAAGCCACCACCAATAATCTTTCCTAAAGTAGTTAAATCTGGGATTACCTTAAAATATCCCTGAGCGCCACTAAGTCCTAATCTAAAACCAGTTATTACTTCATCGAATATAAGTACAGAATTATATGTTTTCGTAAGTTCTCTTAATCCATTAAGAAAGTCTTGCTCTGGTAAAATCACTCCCATATTTCCCATTACTGGTTCAACTATAACTCCAGCTATTTCCTCAGTTCTAAGGTGTTTTTCTACGCAGTCAAGGTCATTATATTTACACACTATTACAGTATTAATTATCGAAGTTGGAATGCCTGAAGATATAATAACATTGAACTCTGATACAGCACTACCAGCATTTATTAAAGCGTAATCGTGAGCTCCGTGATAATTTCCGTCAAATTTTAATATTTTTTCTCTTTTTGTATATCCTCTAGCTAAGCGTATTGCTAACATTGTTGCTTCAGTACCACTGTTAACAAATCTAATCTTTTCAGCAGATGGTATATGAGATCTTATTTTTTCAGCTAATTCAATTTCCTTTTTACTAGGGGTTCCGTATAACCAGCCTTTCTCTATTTGTTCTATTATCTTCTTTTTAACATATGGATGTGCATGACCTAATATTAGTGGGCCATATCCTAGAACATAATCTATGAGTCTTTGTCCATCTATCGTATAAAGGAATGCTCCTTCACTTTTTTCAACATAAAAGGGGTATGGTTTAACGGCAGCTCTTACAGGGCTATTTACTCCTCCAGCAAATAATTCTAAGGCTTTCTTCCAAAGATTTTCGCTCAAAAAGGTACACCTTCTTTTATCCAATTAGCTATGTCTTTAGCATAATACGTTATAATTAAATCTGCACCAGCTCTCTTTATTGCAGTAGTTATTTCCAAAACAGCTGTTTTTTCATCTATCCATCCATTTAAGGCTGCTGCTTTAATCATACTATATTCTCCACTAACATGATACGCAGCTAATGGATATTGTGGGAAGGTTGTCTTTACTAATCTTATAACATCTAAATAAGTGTGAGCCGGTTTCACCATAAGAATATCAGCTCCTTCTTCTATATCTAAACTAGCCTCCTTCAATGCTTCAAAGGCGTTTCTTGGATCCATTTGGTATCCTCTTCTATCACCAAAAGCTGGTTTAGAATATGCTGCATCTCTAAAAGGTGAATAAAACGTTGATGCGTATTTTACACTATACGACATTATTGCAGTATCCGTAAAACCCGCTTCATCTAATGCCTTCCTAATAGCTCCAACAACACCATCCATCATTGATGAAGGTGCTATAATATCAGCTCCTGCCTCAGCTTGGCTGACTGCAATAAGTGCATGAACTTTTAGGCTTTCGTCATTGTTCACGCAAAGTTTTCCATCTTTTTGTGTAATAATTCCACAATGTCCGTGAGAGGTATATTCATCTGTACATTCATCAGTAATTAGTAATATTTTCTCTCCGAAAGTTTGCCTAAGCAGTCTTAGTGATTTTTGTATTATTCCATTTTTATCGTATGCTGATGATGCAAATTCATCTTTAAATGAGGGTATTCCGAAGAGAATAAAATTCTTTACGCCAAAACTATAAACTTCTTCGACAAACTTTATCAAGTGATCATTAGGTGGATATCTATAAACACCAGGCATGCTATCTATCTTTTCTGGTTCATTTATATTTTCTTTTATGAAAATAGGCTGTATTAACCCAGAAGCAGTTAAGTTTGTTTCTGCGACTAAGTCTCTTATTAACTTATTTTTCCTTAGCCTCCTCGGTCTTAGAGTTGGAAATGTTACCATTACTTAATATTTCGAAAATGTTGTTAATGTAATTTGCCATATCTTCATTTTTTCTAACGGTTTCAAAAAGCGGTGAAAAGATTTTTTTAAGCATTGAATTAGTCATTTTATCAATAATATTCTTTATCTCTTCTTTATCATTAGCATGTTTTAAAATTTCTGCATAAGCTCTATTTATTTCAGCTTCCCTAATATCTTCTATTCTTTTCATAAATTTAGAAATAAGTCTATTTTGATTATATTTAATAATTTCATTCTTAAAATTCTCTATCTCTATATGGATTAATTCCTCAGCTTTCTGTAAACTTAATATTTTTGTTTCCATTATTTTATCTGAGATAGATCTCAAATTTTCTAACGTAATAACATTGTTACCTAAAACAATCTGGGGAACAGAAAGATCAATTACTAGTTTAGGATTTGGTAGATTTATTTTTTTATCATAATATATTGCAACAAATACAATATCATAATTATTTATTTTATAAAAATCTAATGGTTCTGCTTTAAAACCATACTTATTGGCAACTTCTAACGCTTTTTCGTATGTTCTGTTAAATATTGTAACATTTTGAGCTCCTTCATTCTTCAACATTAGAGCTAGTTTATTTCCAATTTCTCCGGCTCCTACTATAGCAATTTTTACATTGCCTATGTTATTATTTGATACATGTTTAGCATATTCAACAGCTAATGCATATATACCAGTTTTTCCTTTTGAAATTTCCGTTTGTTGTCTAATTTTTCTTCCTACCTTTATAGCATTTTTAAAAAGAAATTCTAGTTTTTCACTGCTTAATCCAAGTTTTTTACTTTTTTCAATGCTTTCTTTCAATTGTCTAAGTATTTCGTATTCGCCTATAGCAAGTGAGTCTAAACCAGATGCTACCTCAAACAAATGCTTTACTGCATCTTCCCCTTTTAAGATCATAGCATCTTTACTAATCTGTTTTCCATGAATTTCATCTAATTTCTGTAAAAAATCTTTAAATTCTTCTTTGTTATATGTATATAAGTATGTCTCTGCTCTGTTACATGTTTGTAATACACTAATTTCTCCCTTTATTAGTCCCTTTAGCAATAACAATTCTTGATCTTTAACATAATGTTCATATAACTTACTTATTCCAACTGTTTTGTATGTATATACTATTGCTATATAATTGTTTATATCTATAAATTCGTCACTCATTTATAATCACCTTTGCTCTATCTATTGCTAAATCTAATTTCTTTTCTTTTATATAATTTCTAAAAATTTCATCATTAAATATTTTACTATAATATGTAAACCTTTTTGAAGGATCATTTATTTCTGATTTAAGTAACTCTTTGACTGTTTCCATTACTTTTACTAGTTCATAAATTTCATCACTAAGAATATTTTTACGAATAAGTTCGATAATGTATTTTGATGATAAGCTAGATTTGCCGAAAGTAGTAACAGCTATTGAGAGTTCATTATCTGTATAGTATATAGGTACTATAAAACTAGATTCTTCTATATTAGTAGGATTATTACATAACTTTTTTAATTTTTTTGCTTCATGACATAATTTACTGTTAATATTTTTATCATTTGTAGCAGTAATAATGATATCAAAGTTCGCTAAAAAGTTTGAATCTAAATCATTTGCATCCTTTTTTATTAATGAAATTTTATCCTTATAGTTTAATAATTCTTCTGAGAAATTTAAACTTACAACAGTAACTTTAGCTCCATGTTCATAAAAGTTTAAAGCTCTTTTAGTCCCTACTTTTCCTCCGCCTATAACTAAGACATTAAGGTCAATCAGATTAAGGTATAATGGAATGAAAGTGTGAGTGTTCACAAATATCATTATAAAATTATTTAATTTAAAAGCTATGTACATGAAAATTTAGTTAATCAAAACCATTGATCAAGTCCAGTCTGACGAGAAGCTCCTTTTGCTTCTCTCTTTGCTTTTTCTAATCTCTCTATCCCGTTTTTTACTCTTTCCTCGTTAAAATCGTGCGTTTTAACTAGGATATCTAATATTTTATTACTATCACAATCTACTAATTCAAGATTTTCCTTAGGCTCTACTACTTGTGGTTTTAGGAATAGACTTCTTATCTCTTCGACGTTAAAATTGACTTTAATTTTTGGTATTTCTCCTTTTTCTATTGCTTTTTCTAAACTACCATATTTTTTAATAATTCTATATGCGGTTTTAACGCCATAGCCTTTAATTCCATCTGGGTTATAATCTGTTCCAACTATAATGCCAATGTCTATTAATTGTTCTCTAGTTAAACCCAGTTTTTTTAATAAAGTATCTAGTTCTATTAGTTCTGGTTTAATCTCTACATATACATCTTTTCCCGGAAGTTTCCTTTTACCACTTAAAGTAAGATTTCTTATTAACCTTTTAGCACCAAATAAAAGGGAGTCATAGTCCTGGCTTGCAGTTGCCCAACTTAAGCCTAAAATATTTATATATGCTGCCTCTGCTTCACCTTCTGAAGGTGCTTGAACTACTGGAATTCCCATAGCTTTCAGTAATTCCTTGCTTTCTTCAGCCATTTCGTTAGTAAGTCTAATACTCATTTGAGCATATTTTTTTAACTCACTAGTCTTTATACTTCCTTCTGTTTTGGCTTGCTCTAACTTCTTTTCAGCTTCTTCTTTTACTTTTTTTCTTCGTTCTAATTCTTGAGCTTTTTGTTCTGGTGGTTTTCCATCAAAAACATAAATGGGTATAATTCCCTCCTCCAGAATACTTATAGTCCTATAAAATAATCCATTAAGATGACTAGTTACTCTTCCTTGACTATCCATTAATGGTGTTCCATCTGGTTGTCTTATCGCAGCCAAAAATTGATAAAGGGCATTATATGCATCAATACTTATTTTCTTTCCTTTAAGTTCAGCGAAAGATAGTTCCTTTTTTATCTCTTCAACAAGCTCAGCAAGATCTACTCCTATTCCTTCTCACCTATATAATTAATCATTCTTACATTCTCTCTTATTAGCGTTACTGTAATAAATCCCCTAATTTCTAGTTTCATTAATGCTTTTAAAAAATCAGAAAAAGATATTTCATAATTTACGCTTTTCTTAACTTCGTTATATAAATCCTCATCTGTAATAGGTGCGTTTCTTTTTTTAAGAATTTCAAGAATAATATAATGTAAAGGAATTTCTCTCCACATTTATTTTCACGTGAAGGTGCTAGGCTTCAAATTAGCTCTCGGTAGCTGTTGCCTTGCTTTTTCTAACCAGTTCTGGTAGAATTGTATCATGTCCATAGTTACTGATGGTCTCACTTTCTTTAGTGCAATGTCAAAATGCCTTTTCTCAACTAGAACTCCTTTTCCTTTCATACAGTCCTTCACAATCTTATCTCTACATTCATTATCGTTTCTTTTACAATTCTCATCAGCCTTTTTCATACATTCAGTCATTTCTTCTCTTATAGCTCTTAATGTAGCTTCTCTAACTAGTGCAGCTAAATCAGCTCCTGTGTAGCCTTCTGTTTTTTCAGCTAGCTCGTCTAATGTAATATCTTCAGCTAATGGCACATTCCTAGTATGAACTTTCAAAATCTCAGCCCTAGCCCTCTTATCTGGCGGAGGAACATAAATCAACCTATCAAACCTACCAGGCCTCAACAAAGCAGGATCAAGAATATCAGGCCTATTAGTAGCAGCAATAATAACCACATTCTCAAGTTTTTCTATTCCGTCCATTTCTGCTAGTAGTTGGTTTACTATTCTTTCTGTTACGCCACTGTCTGTTGTTAGTCCTCTCATTGGTGCTATTGCATCTATTTCATCAAAGAATATTACTGTTGGTGCTGCTTGCCTAGCCTTCCTAAATATTTCCCTAATAGCCTTCTCACTCTCACCAACCCACTTTGATAAGATTTCAGGACCACGAACAGCAATAAAATTAGCACCACTCTCAGTAGCAACAGCCTTAGCAAGCATAGTTTTACCAGTACCAGGAGGACCAAACAACAAAATACCCTTAGGCGGTTCTATTCCAACATTCTCATAAGCTTCTCTGTATTTTAGTGGATACTCTACTACTTCTCTTAATTCTTCTTTTACATCCTCTAGTCCTCCAATATCGCTCCAATGAACTTCGGGTACTTCTACATAGATTTCTCTTAAACCGCTTGGTACGATTTCTTTAAATGCCTTTAAGAAGTCATCCATATTTACTTCCATTTTTTCGAGTATTTCTGGTGGTATTTTATCCTGGTTCAAATCAATTACTTGTAGATATCTTCTTAATGCATTCATTGCGGCTTCTCTAACTAAAGCAGAAAGATCTGCACCAGTATATCCATGGGTCATTTCAGCTAGTTTTTCAAGGTCTACATCCTTGGATAACGGCATATTTCTAGTGTGAATTTGTAATATTTCTAATCTACCCTGCTTGTCTGGTAATGGTATTTCTATTTCTCTATCAAATCTTCCTGGTCTTCTTAGCGCGGGGTCAACGGCATTAGGTCTATTTGTAGCTGCAATAACTATTACATTACCTCTACTCTCGAGACCGTCCATTAATGTTAATAGTTGTGCAACAACTCTTCTTTCAACTTCACCTATTACTTCATCTCTTTTAGGTGCTATTGCGTCTATTTCATCAATAAATATTATAGCTGGTGCGTGTTTCTTTGCATCTTCAAAAATTTCTCTTAGTCTTTGTTCGCTCTCACCATAGAATTTGCTCATAATTTCCGGTCCATTAATAGATGTAAAGTAAGCTTCTGTTTCATTAGCTACTGCTTTAGCTAATAGGGTTTTACCTACTCCAGGAGGACCATATAGTAAAATTCCTTTAGGTGGTTCAATTCCTAATCTCTTGAATAATTCTGGGTGTTTCAGTGGTAATTCTACGAGCTCTCTTATTTTCTGTATTATATGCTTCATTCCACCAATGTCCTCATAAGTAACCCTAGGATATCTAGCTTGTTCTGCTGGTTTTTCAGATATTGTTATACTTGTCTCATCTGAAACAATCACTATTCCTTGAGGTCTAACCTGAACTACTGTAAAAGGTATAGCTTGACCTAGTACTGGAATAAGAACAGTATCTCCTTCAACTAGAGGGTAATCTTTAAGTTTTTTCTTTACATAAGATATAAACCCTGGATCAACAGTAATTGAAAAATTCGAAGGAGCTAGTTTTACGCTAGTTGCTATTTTTGGTGAGGCTTTTCTTACTATAACTTTGTCTCCTATAGAAACACCCGCGTTTTTCCTTGTTATCCCATCCATTCTAATTATGAATTTGTCTTCTTCTTCAAGGGCATCTTCTGGTGATAAAGGCCAAGCTATTGCTGCGGTCTTTCTTTGTCCTTCAATTTCAATTACTTCTCCAGGATTAACGCCTATTTGGTTTAATAAATCAATGTCTACTCTAACTTTTCCTCTTCCTACATCTTTTTGCTTAGCCTCAACTACTCTCAATATAAGCTCTTTCTTACCAGAAGGAGGAATTTCAGCGCCAGTACTCAACTCTATCTCCAAAATATGTATATAAATAATGTGGTATAAGAACTTAAAGTATAATTAATTTAAAAACCTAGTCTTGTAATACCAACTACCTCAGCATGACTTACTCCTTGAATGCTGTTTATTATCTCTTCTAATGTATCAGTTCCTCCCTCAACATTTTCAGGCATTTGTACATATGCAATTAATGCTTTTAAACCGTAAGCTATTGGCTCTGTTTCTTTTCTTACTAACTTATATCCTGCGGGTAGTTTCTTACCAATTTCTTCATATAAATTATCAAGATTCACTTCATCACTTTCTGGGAATACTTTTACTACTACAAGGACGTCTGTCATATAATCACCTTATGGACCTTCAAAACCACATTTTGGACAAGTATAGGACACTATGTGTTTTCTGCAATAATAACATCTTCTTATAATTATTTCTCCACAGTTAGGGCAGTAAAATTCAACTCCTTTCTCTCTAGGGTGTATTAGTTTTCCGCAACTGGAGCATACTGGTGGTTCAATCTCTTCTCTTAAACTTAATCTGAAATTTAGACTCATTGTATTACATAGTTTTTAATTTGGTTTATAAATTCTCTCTTTTTGATGGCTACTAAAATGGTAATAGTCGTAAGGACAGATTTAGATATGGGAAAAGGTAAAATAGCTGCTCAAGTCGCTCATGCAGCTGTTTCATTAGTTCTTGATATTCTAAATTCTAGTAATAGTCTTTGGAAAGAATGGTTATATAAATGGCTAGAAGAAGGACAACCTAAAATAGTTGTTAAAGTTCCTAGCCTCGATGAATTAAATAAAAGATATGAAAAGGCTATAGAACTAAATTTACCAACAACTATAATACAAGATGCTGGAAAAACGCAGATAGAACCTGGAACAATAACTTGTATAGGAATTGGACCAGCCCCTGTAGAATTAGTTGATAAGATAACTGGAGATCTAAAACTTCTTTAATTTTTTATTAATTAAAATTTTTAATTACTAGATAAAATCTGCTTGTTTATAATTAGAAATTATTGTAATAGTGTTTAAATGAAGTTTAGATATTCAGTAAAAACTTTAAGTCAGCGAATATTTTATCACTAATTTAGGCGAAGTTAACTGGTAACTACACCGCATCCAATAGATATAATGCTCGGGATGGAGAAGTATTTTATAAATGAAGACTGGAGTCCACTGAAGGTTTTTATCAATAGACCTGATGGTTTTAGGGTTATTGAGGAGATCTCTTATAAACCTGCTACGGAATGGAAAGGTTCCATACAAGGCAAATATGCTGTATATTTACTTAGAAAGCGGGGAATAGACCATTTTACTGTGATAAGTGAAATATCAAAAATATTACATAGCAAGATACATTATATAGGAATTAAGGATACAAATGCTATTACAGAACAAATAGTATATACAACTAATGTAAAAAATATTATTGAGAAGTATGAAAATGACAAGTTTCTTTTAACCTTCTTAGGTTATAGCAATTCTAAATTTAATCATACTGGGAACATATTTGAGATAGAGATAGAAACTGATGATATTAAAGAGTTTGAAAAAAGAGTAAATAAACTAAGGAGCATAAAATATTTACCAGCTTATATAGGCTATCAACGATTTGGGACAAAAAGACCTATAACTCACATTATAGGTAAAATGTTGGTGTTGAGAGAATGGCAAAATGCTATTGATTTTTTGGTAGGATATCCTTTTGAAAGCGAAAGCGAACTTGTAAAAAAAGCTAGATATGCTTATATGAAAGGCGATCTTAAAGAAGCACTAGAATTATTCCCTAAAAGATTTAGAGATGAAAGAATAGCTATTAAACTGCTTCTTAGGAATGAGAATTATTTTAACATATTAAGAAATTTACAAACTCCACTTATATTTTACATAGAAGCTTACCAATCATATTTATTTAATAAGTATCTATCAAGGATAATGGATCCTACTAAGATAGATGAGAATTTAGTAATAAAAATTCCAACATCATATGATAGTTGTGATAGTATTTGTAGAGAAATATTTAGAGAAGAAGGACTACTAAATATTAATTTTAAGATTAAGGAACTAAAACTAAATGTTAAGGATCTTGTAAGAAAAGCATATACTCTAATTAGAAATTTAACCATAAAAGATAAAAAAATTACATTTGCTTTAGATCGTGGAATTTATGCAACTATTGTTATAAGAGAGATTGCGAGAACTGATCCAAGACTTTTTACTTAGGGTGTTAGTCTTTTCTTATCTCTAGGGAAGGGAACTATTTCCTTAACGCTCTGTATTCCCGTTAACATTACCATTAGCCTTGCTAGTCCCATTCCAAATCCGGCGTGAGGTGGCATTCCATAATCAAACCATTTTAGGAAAAACTCGAAGCTCTCTGGTTTCAATCCTTTTTTCTTTAATGCTTCTTCTAGTACTTCTCTCTTATGATTTCTTGTGCTTCCTGATACTATTTCTAAAAATTTATAGATTAAATCGAAACTTTCGCTTAATTCTGGGTTCTCACTTTTACTTTTAGTATAGAATGGTCTTGCATCTGAGGGCCAATCAACAATGAAATATAAATCCTCTTTTAGTTCCTCATTAAGTATTCTTAATTCGGGTGTTCCTATATCATCTCCAAATTTAATATTGTATCCTTTACTTCTTAAGATTTCTATTGCTTCAGTGTACTTTAATCTTTTAATAGGTATCTTTACTTCTGGTGGTTCATAATTTAAAATTTTTAGCTCTTCTTTTCCTTCTTCTTTTATGGTCTTTACAATATTATGTAATATTTTCTCTAAAAGTTGCATTACATCGTTATAATCAGCAAACGCCATTTCTACATCCATACTAATAAATTCTGCTAAATGAAACGGTGTATCAGATTCTTCAGCTCTCCAAGCAGGAGCAACTTCAAAAACTCTTTCTACTACTCCAGCCATAAGCTCTTTATAAAGCTGTGGGCTTTGCGCTAAAAATGCCTCCTTACCAAAGTATATCACGGGAAATAATTGTGCACCACCCTCAGTAGCTGATGCTATAATCTTTGGGGTGAAAATTTCAATAAATCCTTCTTTATATAATGTTTCTCTAAAAGCCTTTAGTGCTAAAGATTGGATTTTTATTACTGCTTGCATTTCTTGTCTTCTTAAATCTAATACTCTCTCTCTAAGTCTAGTATCTATATCAGCTTTTACTTTACCAGAAACATCTAAAGGCAAAGGTGCTTTTGCTTTACTTAGTAAAGTTATTTCTTCTGCATGGAGTTCTATTCCTCTAGGAGCTCTTTTATCAGCTTTTACTATACCTCTCACTTGGATAACACTTTCTTGTGTAAGTTCTTGCGAAATACCAAAAGCACTAGAGTTTTTGTCTACTACTACTTGACCTAAACCAGTCTTATCTCTAAGTATTATAAATTTCTTACCACCTAAGTCGCGCAAAAGATGAACCCATCCAGCCCATATTACTTCTTTTCCATCATATTCTGGAGTTACATCAGCAATGAAATGACTTCTATACATTTTTACTCCACCCTAATTTTTATTGGGATAGCATGGATTTTTGATAGTGCTGTTTCTAACGAATTTTCATCTGCTGGTAGAAATCTCTTTTCATTTCTAGAGATTCTTATAACATATTGTACTGAACCATCTGGTAACCATACTGTATTTACTCCTAGTACTCTTGCTGGTGATAATAGTTGAGACGCTGTGGACTTAATGTTGTTACTTTTTTCAAGGATTCTTACTTTTAAGCCTAGTTTCTCTTGAAGTATTTTAGCTATCTTAATCCATTTTTGATGAGACATTGTAGGTGGACTAGTTACTAGTAATATCAATAAATTATCTACTTTAAACGCTTTATGATATACTGCGTCTTTCAGTTCTCTAAACTGTGTTTCTTCTAGATCTAATAAAATCTTCATCACGTCTACTTCATAATGTTCTACTTCGCCCTTATCTATCAGAGATTGACAACGATTGCATAGAAGTCCACTTTTTACACAAATATAATCTAGCGGTATCTTCATCCTCTTTCAACTCCGCTTTTACCGCAATACTTTTTTTGAACTGACTCATATTATTGAATCGGGGTTAAAAATGCCACTCACCGATCCAGTAAAGCTTCAAATAGTTCAACAGCGTATATTTTTAAAGAAAGTCTGTAGAGATTGTGGGGCATTAAATTCCGTAAGAGCTACAAAATGCAGAAGATGCCATAGTAAAAATCTAAGACCAAAGAAGAAAGAATTACCAGCTAAGAAAGGATAGCCTAAATTTTTATTCCTATTAAGGCAAGTCTATCTCGTATACTTTTCGAATTTTCTTCAAAAAGATCTATATGAGACTCTAAGTATTTTTTATCTATATTAAGCTTTCCTTCACCTATTAAGTAAACTATGGTTTTCAATTCGTCCTCATCTTCTTCTCTAAAAGCATTAGTTTTAAGTAAAATGTAATCTTCTAGTCTTACTATCTTAAATTTTTCTTTGCCTATTCTCATTTCAATGGCACTGTTTATTATTTCTTCTGGAACAAAAAAATCTTGAATATTTTCATACATATCTATCTGTAATTGCTCATCGTCTACTGAAGCTATAATTCTAGGTGTATCTATAGGTGTCTTACCGAAATCCCAACCTCTCTCAAAAGCGA
Source organism: Sulfurisphaera tokodaii str. 7 (assembly GCF_000011205.1). NCBI lineage: Archaea > Thermoproteati > Thermoproteota > Thermoprotei > Sulfolobales > Sulfolobaceae > Sulfurisphaera > Sulfurisphaera tokodaii. The sequence continues at coordinate 226,608 of NC_003106.2, read as the reverse complement.
ATTCACGTATTTTATCTTCATCAACTAGTACACTTAAGCCAAGTATGAATAGATCAATATCACTATCGGTACCCTTTCTACCTAAACTTAAATCTACTATAGTATCACCTATTATTACAAAATCTGTTAGCCCTTTTATTTCGGCCAATATATCTCCTATTTTTGAAAAAGGAATCACTTTCTCACGCTCTAAAATGCATAAGTTAACATTAAAATATTTTAGCTCGATAGTGTAAAACATGTTTGAATACATGCCGGGGTGGCCGAGAGGTTAAGGCGGCGGGCCGCAGAGTTTATTGCAGATACCCGTTATTTCGCGGGTTCAAGTCCCGCCCCCGGCTTATTTAAAAAAATTTATACTTTACTTTGGTTGTATAATCTTGTGAGTCAACCCAAAAGAAAAGAGGAGACAATAGGAAGAGAAACAAAAGGAGACGAAGCGATTGCTTATACTTTTAAAGAGTTAGGAATCAAAGAAATATTTTCACCTTATAATCTTCCATCATTTTTGGCTGAAAGACTTAAACAATACGAAATTAATATAAATTATGCGTCAAGCGCCAGAGAGGCTGTAATGTTAGCCGATTCTTATGCGAGGGAATATAATACGCTTGGAGTAGTTTTGCAATCCCCTGGTGTTTATTTAACTGAGGCTATTGATATAATAGCCCAAGCATTTATGGACTCTGTACCACTTCTGCTTATTTCAACTCTAAGATCTTATAGGGATACTGGTAGAAGTAGAATTGCTGAGTTGAAGACCCAAGATGATTTAATGAATATATTAGCTCCTATAACAAAGATGCGTGAAAGAGTAGTTAGCATAGAAGAAATAATAATAACTATAGAGAAAGGTTATAAGGAAGCATTAAGTAATAGAAATAGGCCAGTTTATATAGAAATAGCAGAAGATTTATTTAGGTTGAAAGCATATCCTTTATCTCCTGCTGAGCAGAAACCGGAAAAGAAAACACCAGATAAGACTACAGTAGCAAAAGTCGCGGAAGTATTATCAAATTCAAAATCACCAATAATTATTGCTGGTTATGGTGTTTTAGCTTCTAACTCTTTTGATGAGTTAAAAGAACTTGCTGAGTTATTAGATGCACCAGTTATAGCTACTTTTAGGAGCAAAGGAGTAATACCAGCATCACATCCGCTTTATGCTGGTGAAGGCCTAGGTTTATTTGCTACCGAAGAAGGAGGCAGACTGCTTGATGAAGCAGATGTGATATTAGCTTTAGGAACAAGGTTTACACAACTCTCTACAGCCGGCTGGTCAATGAAATTCAAAGGCTATCTTATTCATAATAATGTTGATGGTGAAGATATAGGCAAAGTTTTTATTCCACAAATTCCAGTAGTAGCAGATACAGGCTTATTCTTAAAAGAACTATTAACACAGCTTAAGGCTAAAATTAAGGAGCCAATAAAGAGGGGTTCTGCTGATAAAATAAAGGTATATAGAAAAATACACATTTTAGATTCTCATGGAGGTTTATGGCCTTATGATGTAGTAAGGACTATTCAGCAATTCAAGTTTGATAAGATTTTCATAGATCTAACTGCTCCAACAATAGATTTTGTAAGATTGCATATAGAGAAGCCTTTTAGTTGGATAGCTAGTGAATCCTTACTAGAAAGAAATATAGCTATTAGTGGTATCGTAAGGGCATCAAACAATAAGATTATAGGAGTTACAGACCTACAAGGGGTAATACAAAATCTATCAATCATTCAAAATAGGTTGAACAAGAGCCATGGAATTCTACTAATATTAAATGATAATGGAAGTACAACAATAGACGCAATCTCATCTGATATTCCAACTATAAGTAGAACTACTTCAAACCTTGATATTAAAGACGAAATTCTAGAGAAAAGTCTGGATGCTAAAACAATACAGAGTATTAGCGAGCTAAAAATGGAATTAGAAAACTTAGATGAAAATAAATTAAACGTACTAAATATAAAGATTGAACCCGATTACAAATCTGTAATGTTTTAATTTTTACTTTTTTGTTCGCTTAATTAGATTATAAGAAACTATATAAGGATAAAAGGAAAATATGGTATGGGCCCGTCGTCTAGTCTGGTTAGGACGCCACCCTCACACGGTGGAGATCCGGGGTTCAAGTCCCCGCGGGCCCATAGTAGGGCCATAGCTTCACACTCTCATTTTCTTTCAATTTTAGATAAGTTTCTATAACGTCAGCTAAAGGTCCGACGTAAGTCTCCTTTACCCATTGTTTATCATTTCAACTTATAGACATAATACCTCTCTTTTCTTTCGCATAATATTACACACCTATGGCTATAACATATCCTTCTTTAAAGTCAGCTATATCGGGGTCTAAATTTATTGCTTCAAGCTTTTGTTTAATATCTTGCAAATCTAATATTTTTACTGAAAACTCGGTAAAGATCTTTTTTGCTTCTTCATAGATCTTTTTTGCTTCTTCATAGCTTGTGGTATAAGCAAATATGCCTCCTCCTTGTAATATTGTTGAACCTAAAAAGGATTTCACTTGATATTATTGTATAGTCTTTCTTTTAAGTAATTCTAACATAGCTATCCATATAGGATGCTTAGAATAATAATTGGTGCTAATAGTAATATTGACATAACTCCTAAAATTATTGAAGCTTTAAAGGAAAGAAAAATAGAATTTATATTGGAATTAGATTTGTTAAGTAGATCATATATCGAGCTCGAGCTAGATAATAAGATCATAATATTACAATCTGAAAATGATTTAATGAGATTTTTAGATAATTTGAATGATAGAAAAGGTGATGATTCCAGTAATGGTAGTCTTACTTACACATCAGATAATGTTTTATCAAATCTTTCATTAGTTTAGTTTGTGAAAATTGTTTTAGGTGGAGGGCTCTCTGGTTTATTTCTTGCCTCTAATAAGAAAGATTCTCTTATTATTGAAAATCAACCTAGGCTTGGTGGAGTTTTTACCTACGAGGAAATTCTTAACGTTAATATCCCATTTCATCCTCCGTTAACTAATTATTCATGTGAATATTTTCAGACAACAGAAGTTAAGTTAAGAATACATATGAAAAAAGAAAATTATATACTTAGAAAAATTTATACTCATGAACTGCCTAAATGGCTAATTTTTAACGAGAAAATGTTTTATGTGACTAATTTAATTGAACTCATAGATAATCTATCTAAGAAAGTTAAGGTATTACATACTAATATAAAGAAAATAATCCAAAACAATAAAGTAATTACAACAAATAATATGGTCAGGGGAGATGAAATATTTGTTACTATATCTAGAAAATATATTGCAGATCTATTAGGAATTAAGAATGATAAGTTACGTAGTGTCTCAATGCTAGAACTAATAGTTATTGTGCCAAAAAAGGATAGAGGTTGGGATGTTTATATTAATGGTGATAATGGTATATCTTATTCTCACATTATAAATGCTTATTGGATTAGTAATGATTATGATATCTTATACGTACTAATTCCGTTTACATCATCGCCACCTATATGGGATAAGATATTTAGTGATTTAAAGAGAGAAAATATACTCTTAAAAGACGAAATTTTAGCTTTTAGATCAAGAATTATAAGAGACGCAATCCTTATTGGAGAAGACGATAATGTCTATCCTGAAAATATCAAGTTCTGTGGTAGACTAGGAAAGTGGAAGAATTTCACACTATGTGAAGCAATTCTTGATAGCCTAAATTGCTAAACCATTCTACGAATTCTTTAGCTTTTATTGCAGAACTTATGGGATCTACGTTATTTAATCTATAATAAAAATACGATGCAAGAAGTATATCTCCTGTACCTGTTCTATAAGTACCAATTTGAGTTGGTTTAAAATATTTTTTATTAGTCATAGTATATAGTTCAAATCCTTCTTCGTCATATGATATTAATAGTTCCTTAAAACCTAACTTAAATAAATCTTTAATAGAAAGTCCAGAGTTATTCAATTCTTCTATGTTACTATGAAATACTGTGTATAAAGGATTAGGAGGCAAGTTAGTAGAAGAATAGCTAATCTCTTCATTTATTTTACACGTTCTAATAAAACCTTGTATGTCGACCGCTATTGGCACGTTTACGTTTATATTTTCTAAGTTTACTTCGTTACATACAGGATTAATTAATATTCCATCAAAATAGTTATGTATAACCAGAAATTTGAAACTTATTTTATTATTCGTTTTTGATAATAATATTAATTTTCTAGAATTATTTTGAAATATATGCTTAAATTTTACCGTGTTACTATCATTTATTATTTTATATATTTTTAAAAAACTAGGAATTTGATGAGAGAAATCTTTACCTAAAATTGAAAGTATATAAGCCTCTCCTCCAAGCTTGTAAATTGCGAAACCAGAATATAATGGTGGTCCTCCTATTTGCTCTTTCTCATTAATCAGGTCTATGGTAAAATTCCCTACAATAAGAATTTTTATTACTCCTCCCCTTCTTCCTCTTCTTCCTCTGTACCTTTTATTTTTTCTTCCTCTTCTTCTTCCTCTTCTTCCTTCTTTGATTTTATCCAATAGTTAAAACTGTGAGCTTTTATATGCTCCTTTAAGTCTTCTTTATTGAAGAAATAAGATCCTTGTTCTGGGATACCGCCTTTTTTGCATATTGGGGTGCAGTAAGGGCATGCATAAAGTTTTGTTATCTCATCGTAACAAGCTTCTATTTTCTTTCCGTCCTCTAATTCTATGCTTATTATGGTCCATTTTGGAACCCATCTTGTTGTTGACGACATAATAGTGTTATTTATCATGTAAAATATTAAACTTTAATTGCTACTTTATAGCAATAATGTTTTAAAGTAATCATGATATAATTTAATTGGAGAAATAATTTGTCTTCATCCTCACTTCTCCAAGCCCCACTTAGTATAAAAACTATGTTCGATATTGCCGAATTCGTTATAAGGGCCGCTCAAATGATAAAACCCGAACAAGTAAATAAAATGGTTGAAGTTCTAACTAATTTTTATTATAATAATAGAAATGGAAAAGTATTAGTCATGGGAGCTGGAAGGAGTGGATTAGTAGGAAGAGCTTTTGCAATGCGTCTTCTTCATTTAGGTTATAATGCCTATGTATTAGGTGAGACAATAGTTCCCGCAATTGGTGAAAAGGATATTGCGATTGCAATATCGGGTTCTGGTCGAACAAAGCTAATATTAACTGCTGCTGAAGCCGCAAAAGAAGCTAAAGCAACATTAATAGCAATAACAAGCTATTCAGATAGTCCTATTGCAAAAATAGCAGATGTAGTTGTTGAAATCCCCGGAAGAACAAAATATTCACAAAATGAGGACTATTTTGCTAGACAAATTTTAGGAATTACTGAACCTTTAGCTCCCTTAGGTACATTATTTGAGGATACTACACAAATATTTTTAGATGGTGTAGTCGCTGAATTAATGATGAAGCTTAAAAAGACTGAAGATGATTTACGCGTAATACATGCTAATATTGAATTATAGCGATTATCTCTCTCGTTTTTAAGTAAACATGTTTACATATGGCTGATAATATAAGTGAAAATCCTAAAGTTCTCATAATCTTTGTAATAATCCTTTTAATTTTAGGTGTTATTAGTAAAAATTTAATATTTTTTATTTTAGATATCTTACTCTTTTTTCTCTTTTTGATTATGTTAAAGAAGGGAAATCATAGAATTTTCAGTGATTTTATAACTACATATATTCGAGGTAAAATAAATAAAAATGAAGTAAAATCTGGGATAATTATAAAAGATGGAATAATAAGAGATGAAGAACGTATAAGAGGCGTTCTTGTAGTAGATGACATTCCTTTTGATTATAGGGATTTAAGTGATGAAAGTCTAAGAAATAAGATAATATCATTTCATAAAGTTTTAGATGTATTAGGGGATATAGACATAGTATTTAAGAAACAATCTATAGATAAAAATAAATTTTTAGAAAATTTATTTTTGAGAGCCCAAAATTTAAGAGTTATTACTGAAGCTGATCCATCTAATGAAAGAGCAAAGAATGAACTAGAAATTGTGCAGTCTATGATTAAAAAAATAAGTGAAGGAGAGACTCCTTTCAGATACTTAATATTCTTTATCATTAACTCTACAACAGAAGAAAATGTTTTAGCTTCTATTCAACTTCTAAAGAAGGGACTAGAAAGTTTGGGAATAAAAGCTAGATTAGCTACAAAAGATGAGATAATAAAATTGTTTCAAGATAAAATTAAGTTAAAGAAGCAAGGTTTCCCAACTCAATTACCATTTTTATCCGTATTTTCACTACCTAAGTCACCAAAATTTGAGTTTTTTGAGGATGGGATCTACATAGGACGAGAAATAGGTAATAATAGATCTGTTTTTTGGAACTATAAAAGTATGCTAAATCCTCATGTTCTACTTATTGGTCCAACTGGTGCTGGAAAAACAGAATTTTTAATAAGTTTAGGTTATAAAATTAATATATTTTCAAATATCCCAGTGATTTTTTTCGATATGAAAAGCGATATAAAAATAAGATTAAAAAAATACTATATACGCTTCAAAACTCTCAACCCTCTTGTATATAGTTTAGGTTTACTAAGAGTTGATGGCATTAACTTAGAATCTTATATATCACAAATAGAAGAAATATTATCAAACAGCTTTAAACTGGACAAGTATACCTCTTCTATCTTATACAAAGTAATAAAAGATGTATTTTATAGGTACACAAATCCTACATGGGATATCATTCTGGCCGAAATCGAAAAATTGGATATTCCTTATCAAGTTAAAACATATCTATATAGAATAATATCTCAAGTAAAAGAACTCGATATAGGCAAAGAAAACTCCTTAGTTGATATGATTAATGAGGATAGTATATATGTATTTGATCTTTCGCTGATAAAGTCTGAAGAAATTAGGCGGTTAATAATGATGTCAGTACTAACTAAAATTTATAATAAATATAACATAGCTGATGATAAATTGAAAATAGCTATAGTTATAGATGAAGCTTGGACTATAATAAAGGATTCTTCTGAGTATTCAATAATACTTGATCTTATAAAGAGAGGAAGAGGTTTTGGTATAATGTTATTATTAGCTACTCAGAATATAATCGATTTAGGAGATTATAGTGATATTTATTTACAAAATATAGGATTAATAGCATTTATGAATAATGGAGATAAAAAATTCTGGCAAGAAGTTTTAAGATTTGTAAACATATCTGATAAGGAAATTTCAAACGAATTATCATTCCTAGGAAGAGGTGAGGCTTTAATTAGATTTATAACAGATCCTAGACCGGTAATAATTTCATTAGATACATTAATAAGAGACTCTCTCTAAAATAGATTGTAAAGCTGCCTTAATCTTATTATAAATTATCTCATCCTTAACATTTTTTATAATTATTTCTTTAAGTTCATCCCTTTCTAATACAATATCATAATCTATTTTATTTCTATTTTTTTCATTTTCTAGTATCTTTGTGAGTACATTAACATAAATTTTATTTATAGTAGTCTTTCCTTTAATTATTACCCTCATAATAGGGGGCATATAATATATTTCAGCTAATATTTCTCCTCTGCTACTTTTAAGAACATCCATGCTCCCCTTGTTTCCCTTTACTATACCCTTATAACCCTCTGCTTCAATTAAACTAAGTAAATACTCGTAAAACTCCAGTTCTTTCTTTAAATCAGCTATTTTTTCTTCTAAGAATTTCTTCAATTCGTCTGTTGTTATACTCATAATATAATACTATATATGCTTAAATTACTTATAATCCTATTGCTTTATGGTCAAAAGATGATAAGAGTTGCTGTAATAGGAGGTTCAGGTTATACTGGTGGAGAATTGCTAAGAATTCTGGCAGTTCACCCCAAAATAGAAGTAACGTATGTAACATCTAGAGAATATGCCGGTAAACCCATAACATTAGTACATCCAAATTTAAGAGGATTTTATAATATGAATTTTTCACAGTTTTCATTTGATAAACTAGGAGATAAAGCGGATGCTGTATTTCTAGGGTTACCGCATAAAGTTTCATTAGAATATGTACCAAAGATTCTAGAAATGGGAATTCAAGTAATTGATTTAAGTGCAGATTTTAGGTTAAAAGATCCTACTCTATATAAAATATGGTATGGTTATGAGCATCCATACCCAGATTTACTGAAAAAAGCTGTGTATGGCTTACCAGAACTTCACTATGAAGAACTTAAAAATGCAAAACTTATCGCTTCTCCAGGCTGTAATGCTACTGCAACTATATTAGCTGGTGCTCCTTTAGTTGCATCAAGTCTATTAGAGACTTACAAATTAATCAGCGATGTAAAAGTTGGAAGTAGTGAAGGAGGTGCGAAACCTCATGAAGGTAGCCATCATCCAGAAAGACAAAATGCAATAAGACCTTATGAGGCCGATGGGCATAGACACGCAGCTGAAGCTGAGCAAGAACTTAGTTTAATAGCAAAAAGGGATGTAAAAGTAAGTTTGGTTCCTCACGCCGTTAGTAGTGTGAGAGGTGCTTTGGCTTCAGTTCATGGTTGGCTAAGTAGTGATATAAGCGAAATGGATATGTGGAAGAAATCCATAGAATTCTATAAAGGAAGAAAATTCATACGTATAATAAGGAGTAATATTCATCCTTATCCAGACCCAAAATTTGTTATAGGTAGTAATTTTGCAGATATAGGTTTTGCAATAGAAAAAAGAATGCAAAGAATAACAATGTTTTCTGCAATAGATAACTTGATGAAAGGTGCTGCTGGTCAAGCAGTACAAGCTTTTAACATATCAAGAGGTTTTGAAGAAGATGAGGGTTTAAGAATACCTCCTCTGAGGCCTGCTTAAAATGATAGTTATAAAAGCCGGAGGAAGAGTAATAAAAAATAATTTAGATGGTATTATTGAAAGTTTATCTAATGTAGGAGAACAAGCTATATTTGTTCATGGTGGTGGAGACCAGGTAACTGAGACTTCTAAGAAACTAGGAATAGAACCAGTATTTGTAACTTCACCAGAAGGAATAAGAAGTAGATATACATCTAAAGAAGAGTTAGAAGTTTTTATAATGGTTATGAGTTTAATTTCAAGACAAATAGTATCAAAATTAGCTTATAAAAAGAAAGTAATTTCACTAACTGGTGCTGATGGTAACTCTGTAATTGCAGAGAGAAAGAAAAAAATAATAATAATAGATGAAAGAGGAAGAAAAAGAATAGTTGATGGTGGTTATACTGGGAAAATAAAGAAAGTGGATTCATTAGTAATCTCAGATTTGTTAAAGAGTTTTGATCTTCTAGTTTTTGCTCCACTGGCATACGATCCAGAAGAAAAAACATTACTTAATGTTGATGGAGATCAAATGGCTTTTGCAATTGCTACTGCTATGAAAGCCGATACTTTAATACTTCTAACTGATGTTGAAGGAGTTTTAGTTGATGGAAAAGTAATAAATAAGCTCACATCTAAAGAGGCTAAAGAATTATCTAAAAGAATAGGGCCCGGTATGAACAGAAAACTATTAATGGCCGGAGAAACTATTGAAAATGGAGTTAAAAAAGTAATAATCTCCTCGGGTCTTGTGCAAGACCCAATTTCAAATGCATTACAATTAAGGGGAACGGTGATCATGTAATGGCGGATGTAGATGAAAGTGATTTAAAAATTCTTGAAATATTAAGGAAAAATGCAAGAACTCCATACACTAGTATAGCTAAAGAGCTCAAAATTAGTGAAGCTGCAGTAAGGAAAAGGATTGAAAAACTAATAAAAATGGGTGTAATTAAGAGATTCACAATTGATTATGAGCTAGAAAATGAAATAAGAGCTATAGTTATGGTAAAAACTAATCCACAAATCCCAACACCAGAAATTTCTAAAAAAATAATAAAGATTCAAGGAGTAGAATTTGTATATGAGACAACTGGGGATTATGACATTTTAACAGTAGTTAGGGGTACTAACATCTCCTCAATTAATAAAACAATAGATGATATAAGAAGCCTTCAAGGAGTACTAAGTACAAATAGTACAATAGTTCTTAGAGTCTGGTTTTAAAATCGAACCATTTATTTTCATAAAAGCTTATCAACTACTTACTTTTTATGATATATTTGATCCAAAAATGGTAGTCCTAAAGTGCCCAGTATGTAATGGAGATGTAAATGTTCCAGATGATGCATTACCTGGAGAAATAGTTGAGCATGAATGTGGAGCCCAATTAGAAGTATATAATGATCATGGAAGACTCGCACTAAGATTAGCCGAGCAAGTAGGAGAGGACTGGGGAGAGTGATCTTAGGGGTAATATATGATCTCCTAAGATGGGAAGAAAAAAATCTTATACAAGAAGCGAGGAAATTAGGACATACTGTAATTCCAATATATACTAAAGATTTTTATTATTTTTATAATAATGATAGTAATGAAACATTAGGAGATCTTGATGTTGTGATACAAAGAAATACTTCTCATGCTAGAGCAGTAATAACATCCACTATATTTGAAAACTTAAGTTACAAAACTATTAATGACTCCTCAACTTTAATAAAATGTGAAAACAAACTTTACACCTTATCGTTATTATCAAAGCATGGGATAAGAGTTCCTAAAACAATAGTAGCTTTTTCTAAAGAAAAAGCCTTAGAACTTGCAAATAAACTAAGTTATCCTGTTGTAATAAAGCCAGTTGAAGGTAGCTGGGGTAGGATGGTAGCTAGAGCCATTGATGAGGATACATTAAGGAACTTTTTAGAGTATCAAGAATATACTACGTTACAATTTAGATATATTTATTTAATACAAGAATTTGTGAAAAAACCTGATAGGGACATAAGAATATTCACTATAGGTGATGAGGCACCAGTTGGAATTTATAGAGTGAATTCGAGGAATTGGAAAACAAACACAGCTTTAGGTGCTAAGGCAGAACCTTTAAAGATAGACGAAGAATTACAAGATCTTGCATTAAAAGTAAAAGATATAATAGGAGGATTCTTTCTAGGTATCGATGTATTTGAAGATCCAGAAAGAGGTTATATAATTAATGAAGTAAATGGAGTGCCAGAATACAAAAATACTGTAAGAGTCAATAATTTTAACGTATCAGAGTATTTAATTAGAAAAATTGAAGAGTGGATTAAAAAATGAAGTTCATTCAACTTTATGGAGATAGAGGACTAACTATAGTAAAAGGAGAGGGTCAGTACGTATGGGATATTAGTGGAACAAAATACTTAGACCTTCATACGGGAATTGGTGTAGCCTTTTTAGGACACAGAAACAGAAGGGTTATAGAATATTTATCAAGACAAATGGAAAATATTATGACTTTATCTACTTCATTTTCTACCCCTATCAGAGACGAAATGCTAAAAGAACTAGACCCTTTAAAACCAGATAAGATGGATAATATTATTTTATTAAATAGCGGTACTGAAGCTGTTGAAGCGGCTCTGAAAACTGCTAGGAAAATAACTGGTAGGAAAAAAATAATTGCTTTCAAAAATTCATTTCACGGAAGAACAGCAGGTTCCCTTTCAGTTACATGGAATAAAAGATATAGAGAACCTTTTGAGCCATTAATGTCACCAGTACAATTTCTAACTTATAATAATATAGATGAATTAAAGAACATAGATGAACAAACAGCTGCTGTAATAGTTGAACCAATTCAAGGTGAATCCGGAGTAATTCCAGCTAATGAAGACTTCATGAAAGCTTTAAGAGAACAAACACAAAAAGTAGGTGCTTTGTTAGTAGTTGACGAAGTTCAAACCGGTTTTGGAAGAACTGGAAAAGTATGGGCTTATCAACATTATGGTATTATTCCAGATTTGTTAACAGCAGGAAAGGCAATTGGGGGAGGTTTTCCAGTTAGTGCTTTATTTCTGCCAGATTGGATAGCGGAAAAATTGGAAGAGGGTGATCATGGTAGTACTTATGGAGGAAATCCAATGGCTATGGCTGCAGTTACTGCGGCATCGAAAGTTTTAAAGGAAGACAATGTAGTAGAACAAGCAAGCATTAAAGGAGAGATATTTAAGAAAATTCTCCGGGAAAAACTCAGTGATTTGAAATCAGTGAGGGAAATTAGAGGTAAAGGCTTAATGATAGGTATTGAAATTAGATTTCCACCAGCAATTGCATTAAAAGTTATGCAAGATGAAAGAGTTTTAGCCTTAAAAGCTGGATCAACAGTTATAAGATTTCTTGCACCATACATGATTACACAAAGCGATATGGAGGAAGCATCAAATGCAGCTAGAAAAGGAATTATCGAGACGGAAAATAAAAGAGCTATTACTTGAAATACTTTCAATTTATACTCCTTCTGGCGAAGAGGAAAGAGCTAAAGATTTTTTTGAAAAAGTCTCAAAGGAATTTAATCTTAATCTAGAAATTTCTAAATCTAAGTCATATTTCCTAGGAAAAGGGGATATACTCTTAGCATCACATATAGATACAGTTCCAGGATTTATACAGCCTAAAATAGAAGGAGAAGTTATATATGGTAGGGGGGCTGTTGACGCAAAAGGTCCTTTGATTGCTATGCTTTTGGCAACTTATATATTAAATGAAAAAGGGTATAAAGTTCAATTTGCTGCACTAGCAGATGAAGAAGGAAAAAGTAAGGGCGCAAGGGAATTAGCTAATAGTGGTATTAGGTACAATTATATTATCATAGGGGAACCCAGTAATACTTTAGATGTTATAGTGGAATATAGGGGAGTATTGCATTTAGATATATTATGTAGAGGAAATTCTCAGCATTCTTCTTCATCTAAAGAGAATTTGATAGTTGACTTATCGAAAAAAATTCTAGAAATATATAGAGAACCAAGTAACTATGAGAATTTTTCTATAGTACCTACCATAATAAAATCTGGTGATTATATAAATATGACACCTTCAGAAGGGTATTTACATCTAGATATAAGATACTCGATTAAAAACTCTAAGGATGAGATTCTAGCTCTTATTCATAATGAGTTTAAAACATGTGATATAAAAATAGTAGAAGATATAGAACCAGTGAAAGTTGATGTAAATAGTAATATTGTTAAAGCAGTTATGCGAGGCATAATAAAGCAAGGGTATAAGCCAAAACTAGCTAGAAAAGCAGGGACTAGTGATATGAATATATTAAAAAATATAGCAAAAGAAATAGTAACCTATGGACCTGGGAATTCTACGTTAGAACACACAAATAATGAAAAGATTTCTATCGATGAAATATTTATAGCTTTAACAACTTATATCAATGCGATAGAAGAATTATGTTTAAAGAAAAAGTAGGGAAGATTATACTATATCCAGTCTATAAGTTCTATGAAAAAATTTTATGGAATGAGATAAAAAATGGTCCATTTCCTCAACATGTTGGAATTATTCCAGATGGGAATAGGAGATGGGCAAGAGCCAACAACTTAAGTATAAATGATGCATATTATAGTGGTTACAGAAAGTTAAAACAAGTGTTATTATGGTTACTAGAGATGGGTATAAAAAATATAACGGTATTTGCACTTTCAACAGAAAATTGTGATAAGAGATCAAATCTTGAGCTTAATACAATATTTAACTACATTAAGGCAGGATTAGAAGAGTTACTCTATGGCGAAATAATTTATAAATATGAAGTTAAAGTAAGAGCAATAGGTCTAATATATAAACTTCCCCTAGACCTATTAGAAGTACTAAATCAATTAAGTAAAAAAACTGAGAATTTTAACAAGAGGAAGCTTACTCTTGCAATCTGTTATGGAGGAAGACAAGAAATAATTGATGCTACCAAAAAAATTATTGCAGATTACGAGAAAGGAAAAATAAAACTAGATGATATTAATGAAAATATATTTAGGCAATACCTTTATGATAAAGAGCTAGAAGACATAGATCTAGTAATTAGATCTTCTGGTGAAATACGAATAAGTAATTTCCTTTTATGGCATATAGCGTATTCAGAACTCTTTTTTGTAGACACATATTGGCCAGACTTTAGAAAGATAGACTTATGGAGAGCAATAAGATCTTATCAAAAGAGGAAAAGAAATTTCGGTGCTTAAATTTATAAGCTACCTCCTTAAATAAGTTTCGTATGGGATATTTTCAAGGTAATGATTTTAGGAAAATAACTGGTGGTAAAAAAGGAAAACATAGAGATAAAAGGAAGTTTGAATTAGGTTCTCCTCCTACTGAAACAAAACTTAGTACTGAGGAGTTAATAGAAAAAGAAAGAGGTATGGGAGGAAATATAAAAATAAGAGTGAAATATGCCACGTTTGCAAACATATATGACCCTCAAGAAAAGGTAAGCAAGAAAGCAAAAATATTATCAGTTATAGAAACTCCAGCAAATAAGGAGTATGCTAGAAGAGGAATAATTGTAAAAGGATCAATAATTCAAACAGAATTGGGAAAAGCAAAGGTAACTTCAAGGCCAGGTCAAGACGGAACAATAAATGCTATACTGATTAAAGAATGAGCTTAAGAGACTATAAAGGGGAAAAAGTAGCCATATGGTTAGCTTATTTTTTAGCTAGTAGTAGGGGTAAAGGAAGAAAAATTAGAAAAATTGGAGAAAAAAGAATTGATTTTAATTCTTTGCTTATTATTTGCCAAAAGCTTGGCCTAGATCCTGTTCCATTTCCAGATAAAATCCATCCTGCAACTGGTATTCCAGGTTTAATTATGGTAAATAAAATAGAAGGAAAATACAAGCTTATTAAAATGATTATGAAAGAAATTTTAAAATAATACGCGGGCCCGCCGGGATTTGAACCCGGGACCTACGGGTATCTCCTCTACCCTGTATATATTACGTTAAGAGCCCGCCGCTCTACCTGGCTGAGCTACGGGCCCACAAAAATCAATATAATGTCTGGTATTTAAATTAAACGCTATTATCTCCTTTCTCCAGTACTAAGCATAACATATCCAACATACCCTAAATAACCAAAAACGCCTAAGATAATTAAAAAATTAATAACTTTTATGAAGTAATCAGACAGTCTAAAATTACCGAGTTTTATCTGTAATCCTAGAAATAATATTTCAAAGGATAATATTATTATAGTTATAGAGAGAAGAAGCAAACCTAAGCCTAGCAGCCTAATTTTTATGTAATTCATTTAATAAATCCCTCACAGCAAGTCTAACAGCGTCTCTAGAAGTATATTTAGGCTTCCAACCAATTTCTTTTATCTTTTTTATGTCAAGTAACATAAATCTAACATCACCCACCCATCCTCTTCCTTCTCCAGAATCAACGTATATATGCTTGGGGGACACACCCATTTCCTCTTCCACGATCTTAGCAATTTCATCAACAGTAATCCAATCTTCGTTACCAAGATTATATACTGAATACGAACCAGTATTTTCCTCTGCTAATAAGATTAATCCTTCTATTGTATCTGTAATATAGATATAACTTTTTTTCTGTTTTCCATTTCCTAAAATTTCTAGCTTATTACTATCTTTTAAGAGTTTATTTACGAAATCATAAATTACTCCATGAGATATTCTACCTCCAGTTACGTTAGCTAAACGAACCGAAACTGCTCTTATACTATAAACCCTAGAATAATATTCTACCATTTCTTCTCCTAATAATTTAAAAAGACCATAGTTAGAAATTGGCTTTAATTCAGAATCTTCTGGTGTAGGAATAACTTTTGCCTCTCCATATACAGTAGAGGAAGAGGCAAAGATAAATTTTTTAACATCATATTTTCTCGCTATTTCTAATATATTAAGAGTAACCTTTACATCCCTTTCAAAATGTTCTTGCACGTGAATCATTGAAGTCCTTACATCTGGATTGGCAGCTAAATGAAAAAGAATTGAATCTTTTGGTATTTCTATGTCAGCATTAGATCTTAAATCTATCTTTTTATAAATAGCTTTATTATTCATATATTTTCCATAAGAAAAATCATCAATTACAACGACATCTTCTCCTCTTTCTACTAAATAATCTGTTAAATGCCCACCTATATAACCAGCACCACCAGTTATCACGTAAACCATGGAAAATAATAAAATACTCTACATTAAATATTTACTTATAACGTCGTAAATTTTTTCCTTGAAGTTATTTTTATCAAACATTATAGCTTTTTCATGCATTTCTTTTCTTAAATTATTCGAATATTTTTCAATGATTTCTTTACCTATCCTAACAGCATCCTCTAAGTTGTCATAAGAGAATTGAGGAACTATTTCACTACCACCGCTCTCCTTAGGGACAATGGGAACAACACCAGATGCCATAGCCTCTATGATGGGTATTCCAAAATGTTCACCAATAGTTGGGTGAAAATATAATTTAGCTTTAGAAAGTATTTTTAAAACCTCTTCTCTTGGTAAATTAGGTAAAAACTTAATATCAGCATTTAGTCTATCTCTTAATCTCATAAGTTCTTTATAATACCTTTTATCATTCAAAGAGCCAATTACGATTCCCTTAATTCCGCTAAGATGCGAAAATTTTATTGCATTCTCTATCATTTTTCCTTTTTCAAACCTAGCAATAGTAACAAACACACTTTCCCTATCCTCATTTTCAAAAGCTTTTGAGTAAAACTCAACATCGACAGGAGGATAAATTACTTGAGGCTGAGGTATTTCAAAGACTTTAGCTATTGCTCTAGCAGAGTAAAGAGAGTTGGCAATTATTGTGGCTTTCTTAGCTTCATCCTTTATTCTACTGATAATTATCCTAAAAGGTAAAAGATAAAGTCTCCAAAAAAGTGATCTTGTATATTTACTAGGTACAGAGGATATAGCCGGTGCTCCTGCGTAAATAATGTGAGGGGCAATATTAGACAATGGAATCAAAATACCAGAAGCATTAAAAAACAACTTAGGTTTTACTTTCTTAGCAGTAAAATAAACAAGAAGCCTTTGGTATTTATCAAACTTCGGTAAATGAAAAGGCAAAGAGTAAATAGAATTTAGTGAAGTGTCATACGGTTTAGAAAAGCTTACTGCTACAAAATTTATATTTTTTTCCTTTAGTAATTCAAAGATGTTTTTATAAACATAACCCTCACCACTGTAACCTCTACTCATTCCCAGACCATGTGCAATTACGGCTACCTTTATTTCTTCCATTTATATTCAATTACTTAATGGAAATTATTATACCAGTCGGTCCTAGTGATAAACTAGAATGGGTAAAACAATCTGTAAGCTCTGCTTTATCTCAAAAAGTTAATAGAGTTGTAATTTATGATAACAGTGAGAGAAAAGATATAGAGGAATATTTCTTATCACTTCGCTCTGAAATTACTTATGTTAAGGATAAAAGAATGAAAAAAGTTAACATGGCTAAATTAAGAAATAAAATGCTAGAATTAACATCTGAAAAACATGTAATATTTCTTGATAGTGACGTAGTTTTACCTAGTAATTTTAGTAAGAAGATTGAGGAAAAACTATTAGAAGGAGTTGCATTTACATGGATGCATTATGCATACTCAAGCGAAGAAATTGAAAAGCCTATCAATAAAGGAGAGCATAATCCTAATCTGGGATGTGCTGGAATTAATACTGAATATATAAAAATGATAGGAGGATTCGACGAAAAATATGAAAGAGATGAAGACGTTTGGCTTTATGCAAAACTAAAAAAATTAGGATATAGAGTAGAACCTGCTAATGGAAGATGTTTACATTTAAATAAAGTTCACGCTAGAACTGATTTTAAATCTTCGATAAAGGAAGCAAGAAGAAATTTATGGAGAAGTAAATATGATTTAATGTTGTTATTTGATGGACTAACAGATATTACGTTTTTGACTGGTTATACATATTATGGCAGTTACTATATACTAGCTATTTTGTCTGCATTTTTTCCATCAATCTCCGTTCTTTATATACCTTTGATAGGTTATGGTGTTTACTATTATGGAGGATTTAAAAAATATCTACTGAATTTAATACCGGGTTTAGCATTAGCTATATCGTTTCCTTACGGGTTATTTTATAATTTAAAACTGAGAAACATATCATAAAGCGTTTCACTTTAAATCTTAACATAGAATAACTATGATTAATAATATAGGTTATTTTATCTATTGTAGATTAAACTGTCTTAAAACGAATACTATTTTTAAATTTAGTATTAGAGCTGTAAATATCATAATATATTTGATGTTAATCTTATAGTGAGATCTAAACTTAACCTTAGTAAACATTTTTAAACAGTCGTTTAAGTGATAACAAAAATAGATTCTGTAAATGTTTTCGCCTTAAGCTAACTTTAAATATTTCTTACAATACTTCATTTTTGTGGGCCCGTAGCTCAGCCAGGTAGAGCGGCGGGCTTTTAACCGCGTAACGGGTTGCGGGAAGCAACCCGTAGGTCCCGGGTTCAAATCCCGGCGGGCCCGCGTATTATTTTTGAAATAAATACATATCTTTGTTTTACTTTAAATAAAGAGCATTTTCCAATATTTTTAAATTTTCTCTGTTTTAATGGAGGCTTTTATAAGATTTCGAGTGTTTACTGAATGTAACGTTAATCAATGGTGAAAATGTTACTTACAGAGAAATTTTCATTTTAAGATCTATAAGTCTTAAAACAGAAGGAAGAGTAATAACTTAATCTATATTAGAAACTCTTTAAATGTTTTTTATCTCGTGGTTACTTATGATCCCAATTTATTTCCTTATTCTTATTGGAATTTCTGTAGGAATTCTAACTGGGATTACTGGGTCTAGTGGCGTTCTTATAGTAGTTCCAGCTCTCTCTTACTTAGGTCTTTCTTATTATGACTCAATTGGTTCGAGTCTACTTGTAGACGTGATCACTACACTTTCAGTTATCTTTGTCTACTTTAAAAACGGAAATGTTGATTATAGAGTTTCTTTACTCTTAGGTTTAGGCGCAGTAGTAGGTGCACAATTAGGTTCGCGAATAGCATTTGCAGTACCAGAAAAGGGTTTAGAAGCATCATTTACAATATTCACGTCATACATGGCATATATGTCATTTAAAAGATCTAGAAATCCGAAGCTTAATATAAAGAGGATTGAGATCGGGAAGACGAAGTCCTTAATAGCTATATTTTTAGCGATGATTATAGGCATTGTAACTGGAACTTTAGGGGCAAGTGGCGGTATAATGTTTATTGCTGTTATGATGCTTTTATTTTCAATTGATATCAAAAGAATGATTGGTACAGCCACTTTAGCTATGCTATTTTCAGCAATTAGCGGAACTACAGCATATATAAGTGCTGGAAGAATCGATATAATAGCTGGGATAATAATTGGTATAACTGCTTTGATATCGGGTTATTATTTTGCAAAGATAGCAAATAAGATGCATCCAGCTCATATTTACATGTTTTTAGGCAGTGTGTTTGTAGCTACATCAATTAGTGAGCTTTTCAAAGTTCTCGGTGTATTTTAGCTCTTATAACTCATCAATATGAATATAAACAAAGAATTTTAAATTTAAGTTTCATCTTTTAGGGCCGAGGGATATAGGAAAATTTGGCTTCTTCATGCTTGTTATCAGGTTACTTTAAGAGAGCGTTTACCCATAATGTAACTTATCCTTATTTTTACTCACTTTTAATTCCGCCATGGACACTTATATAAACATGATCATAATAAAAATCATATTGAGAAATGATTAAAAGGAATTAAAAGTTACGTAAAGTTGTTACAGTCTTAAGCAAATATTCTTTTTAATTTAACCAATAACCACAAATACCTCTTAATGGAGAAAAGATAACATCAAAATATCTAATCATTGTTGGTGATTTTACTTTCACGATTTTGTATAATCCTTGTCTATCCTTTTTATCTGTTATTGGAACTATAATTATTCCTTGATCTTTAATTTGATTGTAAATTAGACAAGGAAATGTTGGCGATGCAGCCCAAATTATAGCTTTATCATACGGTTTTGCTTCTTCATAACCAATACTTCCATCTCCAAAAATAAGGTTAACATTGTATTCCTTGAGATTTTGTTTTGCTATGTTAAACATCTCTTCATCATACTCGACTGTATAAACATTTTTTCCTCCAACAATCTCAGCAATTAATGCTGTATAATAACCAATTCCAGTGCCTATTTCTAACACCTTATCTTCCTTTTTTAGCTCAAGTAAATCAAGCATTTTCAATCCAAGGCTTAAGGCAGTAGTTGTATAGTTTTTAGTTATTTGCAATGGTTCATCTATATGTTTAATTGAATATGCTCTATCTTTTAATTTATCTGGAAGAAATTTCCTTCTATCTACTTTCGTAAATGCCCTTATTAGCTCTTCGCTTGTTATTAGAGTCCTTATATAATTAATTATTTCTTTTTCAGCCATTCTTTAAGCTTATCTATGTTATTTTCAGCTTTAAATATAACTGGTATATCTTCTTTGAGCGCAGCCTTAAAACTCACTATCATCCATTGTCCTACATCGAATTCTAAAGTTTTTTCAACTAAGGAGTCTGATACTCCAAACGTTTCCGCAATTAGCTGTCTATCATATGGTCTTGGTAATGTACTTACAAAGTAAGTATGAATCTGCTGTAATACATTCGTGTTCAGATATGCTAATCTCTGCGTACTGATTAAACCATGAAGGTAATACTTTCTTCCATGTCTAAGCAGTTTCTCGACTGCTAGTGAAGATGCTTCACTATTATCCTTTTGTTTTGTATCGAATGGTATAAACTCCTGGGCTTCATCAAGAACAAACAAAATTGTAGGAGATGACGAATAGGATCTTTTTCTCCTCATGAATATCTGTTCTATAAGTAGTGAGACTATCATTCTGGCATCATCCATATTTGGCGACTCAACTATAAATAACCTAGCTGATTCTGATGAATTATCAAGAGCTTCTATCGCTAATGTCTCTATATCGTATTCCTCACTTGTGACTGGTTCTTGATTTATATAACTCTTTATCGCAGAAATAAAGGAAAATATGGCAGAATTCTCTCTTAAGTTAGCTTCTCTAGCCTTAAGTTCTACTTCATTTAGGATCTCATTTATACTATCATCAACTATATCATCCTTGGTCATTTTTTTCTCTCTCATTAATTTGTCTATTTGTTGAAGTAACATGAGGAAGAATGGTTTTTGTGCTGTAGCTACATATTTATCTTCAACTTGAGATCTAACCATTTCTATTAAATATCCGTAGGTTAGATACGTTATACCTTGCGGAGGAATGTAAAGTTTTCTTAATTTGTTTTGTGTATAGAGAGCTTCAAAAGCTTTCCTAATTTCTTCTTTAAAATCAGAAAGTTCTTCTGGTATAACATGTGTTCTAATTAATCTTCTCCCGGCATCAATCTCGTTATTTGGTAATCTATCCAGAGTTATTAATCTGGAGTTAAGTTTCACTAATTGATCAAGAAGAAGTACAGCGTATTCCATTGAAACATCTATTATTATTACTTTTAATTCTTGTATTGACTCTAAGGCTTTTCTAACTAATAAAGCAGTTAAATTAGATTTTCCAGAACCAGTATATGCAAATACTCCTATGTGATACTTTATGGCTTTCCTTAAGCTTATCTTTAGATCTATGTTCTCGTTAACAACTTTTCCTATGTTTTCTCCATCTTCATAAAAAATGAATTTCTCATAAGCTTTTGGCGTAAATAACTTTATCTTTGAACCTAAAAGTGGCGGTATATATCCCTTTGTAAATTTTATATTGTTGTCATTAATTTCCATTATGTATCCTACTGGAGATGCATAAGTTTCTATCCAAGATTCGTTAGAATTCCAACTCTCCTCAACTCTTCTCATTATTTCATCTCGTAATTCTTTTGGTATTGTACCGTCAAGATTGATCATTGCATAGTGTAAGGGGAGATAATCTACTACTTCTAGCACTAAATATTTATTTTCTTTAATAGTTTCTACAGCTAGTAATTTACCAGTATCTATCTCAATATTTCTGTTAAAAGGGAATTCAATTATAAAAGTTCTGAAAGATATTGAACCTCTACCATCAGCTGTAGGCCTAGTAAATACTTTTATTTCCCTTAGTCTACCTTCAGTATCAATAAACAAGGACATTTTACTTCCTCCTATTTTTTTCTATTAAGCTTCTAAATTGCCTATATCTTTGAGGAAATTTTGATACAAATAAGTCTAATGTTTTAGTCATTTTATCTCTATAAAATTTAGCTACCTTATCAGCTAGAAATAGTGGATAATTATATCCAAGAGCCTCTGGAATTGGTTCACTACCCAAAAAGTAAAGAATATGCAGAATCTCACTCCAATTCATGTTTAATGTTGTCTCTACTAGAAATACCCAACTAAATGGGAAAAGTTTAAAGTACGCCCCCCTTATTTTTCCCTTTTCATAAATTGGTAATAGCCAAGGAGTCTCTCCATTTATACTAATTCTTTCTGAAGGATCTTTAACTATCGCTATTACGTTATCTTCATTGAAATCATCCATACTAATTTTCCTATCTAGAAATATTATGTCTGAGGAAGCATTCCTAGCTTTTTCGTATTCCATTTCCCTCATTTCATCCTCTGCTTTACAATTTTCACAAATTTTCTCATCATAGTCAATTTTTAACGTTAAGATTTTATTTTGTTTAACTTCTCCTTCAACTTTACCAACTACAACATAGGCTAAGTTTCCACTGATGTACTGTACTTCATGAAAACTCCCATCTATTGCAGTAAATGTGAAATTCCATTCACCATATTTACCCTTAATCAAATTAATAATTGTGGTAAAAACTCCATTAGAGCTCATTACGGATAATCTCCTACCAACAATTAAAGTATTGATAGCTAAAAAACTTAGAGAACTTGGTATGAGCCAAAATAGAATAGCAATTTTATTAGGTGTTACTCAGCCAGCAGTAAAGCAATACTTAGATGAAGATGAGAATTTCCAATACGAAAAATTAAGAGAATTAGGATTAAAAGATGAAGAAATAGAAGATATAACACAAGATTTAGTAAATATATTGAATAAAAATGATACTAAGAGTGCAATGTATTATATAACTGATATAGGATTAAGATATTTATCAGAATTAAAATTTTGCAAATTTCATAAAGAAAATGATAAGTATATTCCTCAGGATTGTGATATTTGCAGATATATTTATAGGCAAAATGAGGAAGAAAGAATGGAAATAGCTTTAAGCATGTTACAAAATGAGTTTGTGACTCCATTAATACCAGAGGTTTTAAGTAACTTAGCTTTTGCAAGAAAGAATCCAAAAGGAATAAATGATGTATTAGCAGTTGAAGGCAGAATTACAAAAGTTAAGGGAATACCAACTCCAGCTTCAAATCCATCTTGGGGCTCTAGTAAACATCTTGCTACAATACTTCTTAAGATTATGCAGAAAGATCCCAGTATAAGATCAATTATGAACATAAAATATGATAAAAAGATTGATGAGGCATTACATTTTCTAAATTTTAGGATAGTTTACGTTGGACCAAGCGATGAGAATGATGATGAAAGTATATCTAACCTGATATACTCTGCCTTTTATAGTGGTATTGATTGTGTAGTTCATCTTGGAGGAAAAGGATTAGAGCCTATAACTTACGTTTTAGGTAAGGATCCAGTAGAAGTAGTTAAGAAAGTTATAGAAATCGGTAAAAAATACAGAGAGTTAACCGAAAATTAATTGGGAGAAAGTAATACTAAATCTGTTTTGCAAATTATTTAATTACCTCTTATTCCGATTTATTCTTATGTCTCAGTTAGAAGAAGCAATAAAAAGATTAGAGGAAGTAGAGGAGATTATAAAGAATATTGAAATAAATGATGAAGATAAAGAATACGTAGAAAAAATTCTGCTAAAGAACATGAATATAGAGGCTGAAATATATACAAAGTATTTAAGGAGAAATAAATAATATTTATTTTTGTGAGATACGAAGCTTATGTAGATATTTTTGCTGGGGATAGTAGGCTCTTAAGTAGCAGTGGTGACTTAGTAGGGTTAACTAAAGAGTTAAGAGAGATTCTAGAGCAGAACGGAATAAACATGAATATATTTTCTGATTTTATAATAGATTATATAAAAGAAAATAACCCTATGTTAACGATCCATGTAAGCGGAAAACCGTATTCATTTGTTTGTCCAAATACTGGAATTTTTCTTGAATTATGGATTACTGATGCGGAAAAATCAACTCAACATTTTCTTGCAATAGTAAATTATTCTGGTAATATTCAAATTTCAATTTCAAAACCAGAGCTGTTTGATAGAGTAATTTTTGACATTATGCGAAAGAGCGTGAATTATTTAAACTGTTTAAGAGTACAAATGCCTTTTCTGTATAAATTTATTATATTTGAAATATTTAGTTCATTCAGGAAAATTTCTAAGGTTAAGTTTGAGGGTATAATAGATAAAAATTTCATTGTAACTGATTATAAAGATAGGGGTATAATTTGGGAGATTGATTCTACTACGGTAGATTATACAAGTTCAATTTCGAAAAAAATTTTATCTACTTATTAGTAATTCAAGTAGTGATAATTTGAGCTACATTGATTACTTAGAATGGAGATTCAGAAACCTTAATGAGGGCTTATCCTTTCTCTTAGCTATTCTATCTTTGGCAGTAGCATTTATAGGACCACATTATTTAAAAAACGGAGTTATAGTAGGTGTATTAATACCCATAATAACTGCTACAACTGCAATAATTCCCCATGAGATTGCACACAGGCAATCTGCAAGGAATTACGGATGTGCTTCAAGATTTACATTAAGCTTTAAAGGTTTTCTCGCTACGTTATTAATAAACTTAATAAGTGGACTTACGGGTTTTGGGTTTTTAGTATTCGTTTCTGGTTATACTGGGATATTTTGTAGATTTGGTTTAATGACAAAAGACGTTGAAGGTAAAACAGCTTTTGCTGGTCCATTAACCAATTTAGTTATCGCAATATTATCCCTCTTGTCTCTCTTGTTTATACCAATTTCGAACATTTATCTATTGTACTTGCTAGCAGAAATATTCACATTCAATAGTTACGTTGCATTCTTCAATTTAATACCTCTTCCTCCATTAGACGGACAAAAAGTTCTAAGATGGAATTCAGCAATATGGGGTATTGCATTAATATTTGCACTTATATTAACCTTTGTACCTTATTATGTATTATGAAATCTACAGTGGTATTGACTATTTTAATAACTATTGGATATATAATAGGCCAAATTTTATCTTTAGAAAGATCATCATTGATTTATTATGTAATACAAATAAATTATCTAGTCCTTCATGGTTTTTATTGGCAGCTAGTTACATCTATTTTCGTAACACCTAACTTTTTCGATTGGGCATTTAATACTATTGCTATGTATTTTATTTACTGGCTTTATAAAGGAGAGGCGGGAAAGTTAGAATATATAATTTTCCTTATCGCTGGAATAGTAGGAAATATTCTCTCACTTTATCTTTATCCTCCATTTGTTGCATCAGCTGGTGCTTCAGGAGGAATTTTCGGTTTGTTTGCTTACTATACTGTTACTGATTATCTTAAAGATAAACAATTAAATCAAATCTCTATAATTCTTCTTGTTTCGGTATTTATCTTGAGTGATACTTTACCATTTTTTGACGTCGATATCTGGGCTCATACTGGAGGAATTCTAACTGGAATATTACTATCACTACTATTTTTTAAAATAAATAAAACAAGAGGAACAGTGTGAACATAGTAGAAGAAGTGCTTCTAATCATAGGATTACTAATGTTCCCCTATGGAATTTATGAAATATGGAAAGGTAGTGGGGATAAACAAACGAAGATTATAGTTATTGGCATTTCAGTAATATTGTATATAGTAGAGACTATTTTAGCATTAAAGTAGACTTTATACTTATGATAATAATTATTACTGGAACACCAGGGAGTGGTAAGAGTACTATTGTAGACTTACTATCTAAAAAACTGGGTTTTGAAAAGCTTCATGTTTCATCATTTTTAATTCAAAATAAGGCTTTTTCTGAATATGATGAATTAAGGCAGAGCTATGTTATTGATGAGGAAAAAGCATTCCAACTAATAGATTCTTTTATTAAGGATAAGAATGTTGTAATTGAGACTATATATCCTTCATTAATCTCCCATGCAGATAAAGTAATAGTATTAAGAAAAGACCCAAGAGTACTTTATACAGAATTAAAAAGAAGAGGGTGGGGAGAGTTAAAAATTGCAGAAAACGTTATGGCTGAAATTTTAGGAGTGATAAGTGGTGAAGCTAAAGAGTATTTTGGTAATATTTGTGAAATTAATGTAACTAATAAAAAACCAGAAGAGGTTGTGGAACAAATTCTCTCAAATAATTGTGATAATGTGGACTGGTTAAATATAGAGGAAATTCAAGATCTATTAATTTCATTAGATAAGGTTATTAGCTCGTATGAAGATAGTATAAGTGATGAGTAGTAATCCTTTCAGAATATCATCCCCACAACCACAAAAACAACCAAGAGATTTAAGAAAAGTTAATCAACAAGTTCAAGCAGCTGATTTAAAAATACAGATGAAGATGAAAACAGTTAAATATAAGATAGCCGTGCTAAGCGGAAAAGGTGGAGTAGGTAAGTCATTTGTCTCCTCTAATCTAGCAATGGCATTAGCTGCTGCGGGAAGAAGTGTAGGTATAGTTGATGTAGACTTTCATGGTCCTTCTGTACCTAAAATGTTAGGAGTTAGGGGGCAATATTTAACAGCAGATGATAAAGGCGGAATAAACCCAGTTATAGGTCCTTTCGGAATAAAAGTTGTTTCAATTGATTTCCTATTACCTAGAGATGATACTCCAGTGGTTTGGAGAGGAGCAATTAAACATACTGCAATTAAACAATTCTTAGGAGATGTAAATTGGGGCGAATTAGAGTATTTAATCATTGATATGCCTCCGGGCACTGGTGATGAGGCCTTATCAGTAGCACAATTAGTTCCTAATTTAACTGGAATGATAATAGTCACTATACCTTCAGAAGTATCAACTTTAGCCGTAAAGAAGTCAATTAATTTTGCAAAAACGATAAACGCCAAAATATTAGGAGTAATAGAAAACATGAGTTACTTCTTATGTCCATCAGATAATAAACCATATTATATTTTCGGAGAAGGAAAAGGAAAGCAAATGGCTGAAGAAATGGGAGTACCTTTATTAGGGCAAATTCCATTAGACCCAATTGTTGCTCAAGCTAATGACCTAGGAGAACCATTCTTCTTAAAATATCCAGATAATCCAGCTTCAAAAGAGTTTATGAGGATTGCTGAACAAGTTATACATATAGTGGAAAACTCTAATCAGCAGTGACATAAAATAAAAGCTTCTTTCTCTCGTAGCTAGCCTCTTTCTTTACTTTTCCTTCTCTTACAAGTTCAGCTAATGCTTCTCTGAATTTTATCATATCAAACTCATAACCTTTTTCTATCAGAATATCTCTTATCTCAGTAGATGTTTTTGGTCCCTCTTTACTCAGTAAATCTATAATAACTTTTTTTAATTCATCCTTATTCATGTTTAGTATAATACAATACGTATAAAGTATAAAAAAGTTATTAGTCAGAATAGTGGTTAAATTTAAAAAATAGTTTATTTAATATTAAAGATGATAGGTGGTAAAAAATGAGTATTGAAATTACTGAAAAAAGCGTAATTTTTAAGAGATTCCTTGCTGTAGCCTATGGACTATCAGAGGCAGAAATAGAAGCTTTTCTTAAAATCATGGAAAGCAAAGAAGGTAAGAATGTTGATACAATTTCTAGTGAATTAGGAATTAGTAAAAGTAGAGCGAGTTTAATTCTTAAAAAACTTTCAGATGCTGGCTTGATTGAGAAGGAGAAAAGTGGAAATAATAAAGGGGGAAGACCAAAATTCATGTATTATGTTAACAAGGACGAAATAAGAACTAAATTAGAGAAAAAAGCTAATGAATTATGTGATCAATTAAAGCAACTTATATCCTCTCTGGGTTAAAAACTTCTTCAAAAATGGAGTTTCTTCAATTTTCTCTTTAGTTAAGTATTCAAGATAAATACCTTTTGGTTTCTCTCTTTTTCTCTTTGTGTAAATAACTCTTGTAGGTGTGGCTATAATATCAATAGGTACATCATAAGGTTCTGTTGGAATAAAATCTACAATTTGTATATCATGTACAGTAGTAGCTATAGGAGTGTTTTCATTAACCTTACCTAATTCTCTTAATATTGCAAATTCCAATTCACTATACCCTTCCCCTTTACCTACTCTATCTCCATACATGGTTACGGCCACAGAACCTGCAACTATAAAATCAACTCTTGAAATTGAGTTTAAATCAACTACTTCACCAAACCTTGAGAAACCGCTTATCTTTGAAGCCTCTTTATAATCCTTTATTTTATTAGGATCAAGTAAATAAAACTCTCCTTTTAGTCTAGGAGTAGGTACGAGAAGAATTTTCCCACTCCTTAACACTAGTTCTCTAACGGGTCTTTGAGGAGAATCCGGATTAACTTTTACTATTTTTGCTTCTTTAAACTCCTTAGTTTCTGTCAATTTTTTTGCAGCTTCTTCTGCTCCTTTAAAATTCGGAATCCTACCATATACTGGCCTTGGAAATGAAGCAATGTTAGTATCTTCAAGAATTTTCCAAATCTTTTCCCTAATTTCAGATTTTGAGAGCATAAATACCCTGATATAAGATATATATTCCAAAGGCTAAAAGTACTATGAACGAGAAAATCTTAACACCTATAACATACCTCTCTCCAATTTTATTAATAATCATTGGGAAAGAGAATATCCAAATAACAATTCCAGTGAAAAAACCTGGAGCTATGAAAACAGAAAATTGTTGAAGCATTGAAATTCCAAAAGTGAGCCACCAACTAATCTGGTATGGATTAACTATAGCCGTAGTTAATCCCTTAACATAGCTTCCCTTTATAGTAGCCTTAAATCCTTTTATCTTAAGTACCCCATAAGCTAAATAAAGCATATATGCTCCTCCTATAAAATAGAAGAAGATGAGAGCTGAAGAAGGAATAATACTCTTAAAAAAGTAAGTTAGCCAGAAGAATATGAAATCAGCAGTCATTGCACCAGCTCCTACTGCAGTTCCGTGTAATGAAGACCTTATAGACTCATGGGCCATCATTGCATTTATAGGTCCTGGGGGTGCAGCAATAGATAAACCCATGACTATGCCTAGGCCAAAAGCATAAAAAATATTCATTGTATATTTAAGTCAATTATTGATTTTTTAAGTCTTAAGGTATTATTAAGAGAGTACATGCTGTTAAATATTAAATAAACTTCATTATTGCAGCCTTTATTATTTTCAAGACTTCTTAATTATATTTCTCAATGGAATAATTAACTTTAGTTTTTATAAATATTATGTAGCTTATGTATTTCTTTTATTGTGAACTTAACTTTTCACTTTTTCCTCAATTTATAATTTCTTCATTAATTATGAATAAAAATTGAATGCATCTTTAACCTTAGGGTATTTATTTTAAGGAAACCTATGGATTCCTATCTTTATCATAACTGAATATGGAAAAAAGTTTATTTTTAGGTTTTTAGCTTTAAAAAAGTGATGGAAAGAGAAGTTATAGAAAAAATCAAAAATCTGTATAATAGTGGGTATACAATAAGAGAAATAGCTAAAGAGATGAATATGAGTTACGGAAAAGTAAGGAATATTCTCGTTAAAGAAGGAGTAAAAATGAGGAATAAAGTACCTAAAGAGTTAATAGAAAGAGTAGTGGAATTAGCTAAGCAAGGTTATAGTGCTAGAAGAATAAGTAAAGAGTTAAATATGAATGAAACCACAGTACTTAGAATTTTAAAGGAACATAACTTAGGAAAGAGAATAAAAAAGATGAGCCAAGAAGAGATAAACCAGATTATTAGTATGTATAAAGAGGGTAAATCAATATACGAGATTGCTAAAAAGTTGAATAGATCAACTAACCTAATCGTATACTACTTAAAGAAATACGGTATTATTCGTGAATCTTCCTCCACATCTCTCTAGCAAGTTCTCCATCATATTTGAAAACATTCACCAATTTCTTAGCTTCTTCTCTTTTCTGCCTATGTTCTTCCAAGAAATCATTTAATTTTTCTATTAATATCTGTTTTAGTTCACCAGTTAAAAGTGCACCAGATCTATAATCTTCTTCTATTTTCTTTATCTTATTATCATCAGGCTCAAAGAACATATACAGCCACTGAAATGACACATCTATGTCTGGATTACCACCATATTTTCTATGCAATTCAATTGTAGGTTGACCTCCAGAAAATGCATATTTCATTATTTTCCTTTCAACAGTCTTAGGATCATCAGTAAGATAAATTGCTGTCTCAGGCTGAGATGAGCTCATTTTTCCTTCGGGTCCAGTTAATGGAGGAAGGAATTTACTATGAATCTGTGCTGCCTTATAATAACCTAGGCTCTCAGCAATATCTCTTTGCAATCTCCAATAAGGATCTTGGTCAATACCAGCTGGTATTAGACATCTCCTCTTCTCAAACATTGTAGGGGCTATTTGTAATGCTGGATACCAAATTATTCCTATATTTGAAGAAGTATCTAAACCAAACGTAGCCCTAACTTCGGAGAATGTTAATTTTTTAGCAATTTTTATTGCAATAGGGTACATATTTCTAATATACTCTGTATCTTGAAATATGAAAGTTTTATCTGGGTTAAATCCAACAGCTATTATATCTAAAATATTATCATACGCCCATTGTCTAGTTTGATCCAAAGTATATTCTGGATTCCTCATAAATTTTTCATCGTCTGTTATCTCTATATATAGATTAACGTTAAATTTGTCTTGTAACCATTTAGTAAAGATAAAAGGAATTAAATGACCTATATGCATACCTAATGAAGGGGCTCTTCCAGTATATAGGAAAAATCCTTTACCATCTTGATAATCTTTTAAAACTAAATCTAAATCCCTATGAGAAAAGAAAACATCTCTTCTTAACATAACGTGGAGTTCATCATTAATAATACTCTTAATCTTTTCCTTTAATTCTGAAGTAATTTTTTGAGTTCCAAATTGGACAATTAGCTTATCATAATCTACTTTTCCTTTTACTTCCCAAGGGGTAACATTAAAATCTTGAGCCATAATATAAAAAAGAAAAATGAGAAATTTAAAAATGTGGTAAGAAAGGTCATGATTTTTGTGAAGATGCCAATCCACCAGCTGGTAGCTCTGGGAATTGTTCCTTCATCTTCTGTTCTGCAATCATTGATGCCTCTTCTAATATCTTTCTTGCCTCTGGAGATGAAGTTACTCCTACACCACCTACACCACTGAATTCTCCAGCTTCAATTACTACTTCTTGTAAACTATCACCTAATTCGCCTAGCTCAATTGATAACTCTGGCATTACTCCCTTTAATGCGGCCTTTAACTCACCAATAACCCCCATTACTGGTATTAGATTTACGTAAATATCTCCTAATTCACCAACAGTCTCTAATCTTAATTCAACTTGCTCTAGTGCAATTTGAGTTGTTATTAACTGCTTCGTTATTTTTCTAATTTCTGCAACCTCATTAGCATACATCGCTGCCCTTGTATGATCCTTACTCATTTGAGCCTCTACTACTCTCTCGAATAGTGTTCTGTCTCTCTCTTGCATTTTAGCAATGTAAGAGTCTAATCTGCTTATCATTGATCTAATTTTATACTGAGCCTGAATTAACCTATATTTTAATGGTTCTTTGCTTTTTGGTATTTTTACTTTTTCGTTTCCAGCCCAAATCTTTTGGAAGTCTTCTTTTCCTAACATGGGCAATTTATATCTTGGCATGATAAACTTATAAAGGGGTTTTATACATAATATAGGTTTAAAAGTAAGGGAAAAAAAATAAGTATATAGTATGCCCACCATTACTGAAGATCCAGATGTTGATATACTCATGAATGGTAATCTTTTAAAAGTATTAATTGATCTCAGAGGGAGAAATCTAAAATCTGAAAATCTGATAGTTAAAGCCGATAAACAAGGGGTTTACATTTTTGATAAGGAAAGTAATAACGTAATAAAAGTAATAAAGTTGCCAACGTTCGTAGATCCAACTTCAGTCTCATTTTCAGAAAAATTTGGAACCTATATAATTACGCTTAAAAAAACGTAAGTAGTAATTTAAGTTATAGTAGAGAAACTTTACCTAACAGACTGTTATATAAAGGAATTTAAGGCAAAAATCACAAAAATTGACGGAAATCTTGTGTTCTTAGACAAAACGGCATTTTATCCTGGAGGAGGAGGTGTAGAAAATGATAAGGGTTACTTTATCTTTAACGGAAATAAAATAGAAGTTAATAACGTAAAAGAAATAGATGGAGAAATAGCACATGAAGCTACCTCGGTACCATTTAAGGAAGGAGATGAAATCACTGGAGTAATAGATTGGGAAAGAAGATATAGAATGATGAGATTACATACAGCTTCCCATATAATCGCTGCAATAGCATATTCAAAGTATAATTCTAAAATAACTGGCGGAAACATTTCACCAGAATATGCTAAAGATGATTTCGATATTGATGATAAGAATAAACTATTAGAAATAGTAAAGGAAGCCAACGAAATAGCTAAAAAAGGAATACCAGTAAAAATTTACTTCTTAAAGAAGGAAGAAGCACTCAAAATACCAGGAATTGTAAAGTTAGCTGAAAGAATGCCACCAAATATAGACATATGGAGAATTGTGGAAATTGAAGGAATAGATATTCAAGCTGATGGAGGACCTCACGTTTCTAATACTTTAGAAATAGGAGAAATAGTACCTTTAAAAATTGAGAATAGAGGAAAAGGCAAAAAAAGAATATATTATACTGTAAAACCCTAAAATATTCAAATCTCCCAGACATACCTTATACTAAGAATAAACCTTACTCCAAAACCAGCAACTATACCTAGAAAATTGATTATAGCTAAATATAAAGAGGATAGATGCAAGCTTGAAAAGAATAGAAGAAATAATAACTGCGTTAGATTACCAAAATGTATAAATAAAACTACAAGAGAAATCACAATAACATACTGTACTATACCGCCAACTAAAGAAGAAACATGAAATTTCCATAATCTAGTTATAATTTTGCCCTTTCTTGAATCTTTAAAAGTCCATATGTCGTTAAGGATGAAATTAAATAAAATAGATATTTCGATTGCTAATGCTAGTGAGATAGCAATAGGTATGAAAGGTTTAGTAGATAAAAGAATTCCCTCATTAACAATAGTACCTAATCCACCAACAATAGCATATTTAATAACTTTTTCTAACACAAGTAGATAATAAAAGATAATGATTAATAAAGTTTTTCGCAATCAAGAATCTTATTTATTAAAAATATTAGCTCTTTAAAGTTATTTTTTAAAGAAATTCTGCCGTGGGTTGGTCTTAAACCTAAAAAACCCTCTGGCTCTCTAATCTGATACCCATATTTCCTTAGCTTCATATTTAACTCTTTAGTAGGGATAGGAAATTCAGCCAAAAAATACGGGGCTACTGTATCATATATTTTAAATTTAGCTTTAGTGCTTTTTAAAACGCTAATAAGCCTTTCAATCTCTCTCTTAGATCTTTCAAAAAAATCCCTAACCTCCTTAGGATCTAGATTAACAAAAACATAATACACAATACTATTTATCCTCCAAGGCGGTGCTTTCTCCTCTAATTTTCTTGAATTCTTTCCAATAGAAAAACCTATTCTTAACCCTGGAATAGATAAGGATTTTGTAAAAGATGAAATTATAAGAAGATTATTAAACTCTTCAGTATATTTAATAGAACTCTTTATTAGACTTATATCTGCAAAAGATTCATCTAGTATTAATTTTCTTCCAAAGGATAGAAAATTGATAATATCCTTCTCTTTAATCATACTCCCAGTAGGATTAACTGGATTACTAGTTATGACACAATCCCCAGAGAGATAATATTCAAAGTAATTTTCTCTCTCTATTGCAAAATAACTACGTTTCCTCTTATACTCAGAAAAATTTGGTTCTGGAACATCACAAGCATCTAGTAGTTTTATTACTTCTGAGGAACCATTAAAAACACCAATTAAATCAATATCAACATTATAAAGTTCAGCTATAAACTCCTTTATTTCCTTATAATCTTCTGGTGGATAAAATGAGTAAACCCTCTTCTTCACCGCTTCATCTATAAGTTCATGTACTCTGGGCAAAGTTCCTAAAGGATTCAAATTCACACTAAAATCATTAATATGTTCTGGTCCATCCTTACCCCACTTTACTCCTCCATGCTTCATAAGCCTCTCTCCTTAAAGTAAGCCTCAATAATATTCTTTTCAGCTCTTCTTAATATCTCAGCTAACGTAGAAGAACTTATGTTTAATTTTTCAGCTAACTGATTTAATGTTATCCTCCTTGGAAAATCAAAATAACCGGCCCCTAAGGCAATTTTTATAATCTGCTCTTGTCTTGCAGTTATTGTAGCATCAGACTTAGCCTTAACAACCTTCAGAACCTTAACATCGATTTTATTATCTACGAATTCTTTCAATAACCTTTTAAGCTCTTGGTAACCATCAACTATAACAGTCCAAATTATAGAATCTAATACCACATTTCCTTGCATAATAGTATATTTTGAAAGAATAGAAATTATTTTCGAATTAACTTGTAGAGTACCTAAATAACTATTTTTCGAAACTTTTGTAAAAGATGAAAGAAACTTTTCATTATCTTTCCCCTTATACTCGATTAAAACTCTATATGAAGAAGAATCTGGTCTTATATCCAAAATAGTAATAGAAGTAGTATAGATATTATTTATAGATATCCAATCTTCAATAGGAGTTTTTAAAGTGACGTGAAGTAACATCCCGAATATATTAGGGGATTAAAATATTTTAAAGCATTGCAATTTAGTAATTGGGGATTCGAATGGGAATCGATCCAAACTATAGAACAAATAGGCAGGTAGTAGGAGAACATAGTGGACATAAAGTATATGGCCCAGTAGAACCACCAAAAGTCCTCGGAATACATGGGACAATAGTTGGAGTAGACTTCGACTTATGTATTGCAGACGGATCATGTATAAATGCATGTCCAGTAAATGTATTTCAATGGTATGATACACCAGGACATCCAGCTTCGGAAAAGAAAGCAGATCCGGTTAATGAACAAGCATGTATATTCTGTATGGCTTGTGTAAACGTATGTCCAGTAGCTGCAATTGATGTAAAACCACCATAAAACCATTTTTCTCCTTTTATTAGTTAATCTTAAATATTACCTACGTCTTATTTTTACTACGAGACGCCGCGGTAGTATAGCCCGGTCAAGCACGCTGCGCCGAAAGTATGCGGGCCTTTCGAGCCCGTGACCCGGGTTCAAATCCCGGCCGCGGCACTAATTTTTAATTAAATTGAAAGATCAGATGAGAGGTTATGGCTTAGGTCGGAAACCATCTAGGAAAAATTGGAAACCATCTTAAAACCCAGACTGGAAACTAATGATATGCCAATTTTAGATTTAGATAAACTCACAAATGAGCAAAAAATTCGATTATTCATTTATACAACTGAAGAAAAAGGGATAACGTATGAACAGTTAGGGATTTCGAAAGCTTCAAGTTGGAGGTATAAGAAAGGGTTGAGGGAAATACCTAAAGAAGTAATGGAGAAAGTGCTACAATTTTTGGCACCAGATGAGATTGCGAGGATATTATACGGAAAGAAGATATAGAGAAGGCTGACATAAACGACATACTAAAAGTAGTGAATACTGCTGTAGAGGATCCTCAGTTCCGATCTCTGTTATTCATGATGTTGAATAGGTTCTAAGGAGATTATGTCAGACAGAATACGAATAGTTACGTAGTTACTGAAGAGGATCTAAAACTGTTTGAAAAACCCTGGAACAGAAGAGTAAAGTAACTAGAGAAGAAAGACTGAGGCATATAAAATACGCTATGAGGGACTTAGGCTTCTCACTTTCACCCGAGAGAGTGTCCAATGTGTAATTAACGTAATTTACTTTATTAACAAATTTTTATAGTAAAAGCAAGAATTACAGAACCCAATTGGATAATACTTAAGGGGGATTACGCCTAGGTTATACAATGGGAATTGAGATTTACCAAAGCGTAATCCCCCAATTGGGTTGGAAGAGTAAATATCTTTTGGATTGCGAGGAGATCTTGAAAGAGCTGGTGATCAGAAGGGAGTTTGAGGGTTTCAAGTTCACTGAATATGACCCCTTGACTTACTTGAAGATGCTGATTGTTATGGTACTCTATAAAGAGTCTTATAGGGGGACAATTGAACTTGCAGCTACCAATGGTAAAGCGTTTCCTCAAAGTTAAAGAGATCCCATCAAAGTCCTCACTACACTGGTTCGTCCACAAGTTTAGTGACAGAATAAAGGACCTACTCCTCAAGGTATTCAAGTTGGAGTCACTCGTTGAAGAGGAACAACTCCCAACACACCATCTACTAGCTGAGTTTGGAAGGGATATAAGGTTACTTGATAGTTTTCCCGTTGAGTTACCTAATGGTAAGAAGAGTATTGAGACTCATATTGAGAAGTTATTGCTTGATTTGAGGGAGATTGATTCTAAGAGGAAGCCTCATGAGGTGCTAGCCTCACTTGATGAGGGAAAGAGGGAGGAGCTTTTCTCTCATTTCCCTAGGGATTATACTGTTAGGGAGCGTGAAGGTAGGAAGTGGGGTAAGGCTTGGTTTGGGGGGAAGTGTTTTGCTGAGGTTTCTTCTAAAACCCTTATGGTATCTAAGGTTGAGTTGGTTTTGGCTAATGTTTCTGATTCGAGGTCTCCTATTGTGCCTAATGTGGTTACGCTTGTGGAGAGGGGTAAGGTAATTAGGAGGGGTTTGGAGGTTTTGAGGAGTGGTGTTGAGTTCTTTGGGATTTTTCTTAAGGAGCACATGAGGTGTTATGCTAGGAGTTTAGAGGTGTTGAATACTTTTGCTAATCTCGTAGGTTTAGCTTATAGTATTCAGCGGTTTAGGGCTCTTAGGAAGAGGCGAGTCTTACACTAGAAAAACTCTGTGTGAAAGCATGTTAGAAAAATTCTCTCAGCTTGGGTTATCGAAAATTGCGAGATTATTTGTAATTGCTTTTAATAAATTGATTTTATATTACTTCACTCTTAGTAATTAAGTGAATTTAATTCTGAGCAAACGTTTTTTATAACTTTTTACTTTATTTAGTTATTTACATTAATTACGGATTGGACGCTCCCCCGTGGGAGTAGTGGGGACTATGCTTGATTTTCGATGGAAAGGTTTTTATACCAGAAGCTCCACACTCCCTCTTCTCCACCGTAACCTTTTTCCTAGTCTACTTATTTCTTCTCATTAAACTGGGGAGTTATTTCAATTTTTCTTACAACAAAATTTGACGACTAGTGTATATCTACTCTGTTAGTCCATTTTTTCAAAATTCAATAAGGAAAAATTCAATCAGCATATTGCTTTAATAACCTCTGTGAGAAGTTTATACATATGAAGACTGTGAAGAAAGGAGAAGACACTTTTGTTGAATTCAGTGACTTTAATGAATTAAGGGAAGTATTTGAGGAGGCTATTAAACAAATTGAAGAGGAGGAGAAGGCTAACGCCCATAAACCTTCTTATGAGATCCGATCTCCCAAATAAAAACTACACAATTTTTTGAATCCACACTGTAAAGTATCCTTATATCTCCAGTAACTTCTATTGAGAACATTGGGTTTCCGTATTTATCTATTCCAAGCTTCTCCCTAGCGTACTTAAATGGATCTTCATTTATTAACTCCAATTTTTCAAGAATAAGCCTTAGAAGTTTCGATTGAGGAAAATTCCTTTTCAACCATTCTATAAACTCTTTTCTATCCATCTCACCCTTAACTAAAAATCTGAAAATCCACTTCTCACAAACCACAATAAGATAAAAAGATAAGCTTATTTAAAAATCTTTCTCTTATCGTATATTATTTCATTAGAAATAATAACTAAATAAATAGTAAAATCGCTTATCCAAAAAGCTTAATCTCTTTTTCGGAAATACCTAAGTCAGAAAAGTACTCCTTACATCTTGAATCACATAGATAGATTTTCACAGAGTCACTGGATCTCTGAATCGATGTTCTCGGTGAAATCATGCTATAAATCCAAAGACTATTATATTCGTCGAGTACATGTTACATTAAGGGTAAAGGGATGTTAAATCGTGAAGTACTAGCAAAAGTATGGAACGATACTATAATTTGGTATATTGAAAGGTGTAGGTATTGGGATAGATTGGTCGATTTGATGAGAATGGAGGATGATCATGACAAGAAATTGAGTCTTCTTGAAAAGGCTTATGGTTTGTGGGGCCATATATGGCATGAACAAGATCTCGTTATGATATTTTCTCACATACTTTTACAAAAGCTGAAGAATACGTCTGATGTCCATCTGCATATAAGCTATAAGTTGAAACCGGAGAATTTCAGCGTTATAACGAGCTTTTACGAAAGATTGAGTAAGGCAGTTATCGCCCTAAGGAAGGATCTTAGTATGAAAAGAACATGGCTCCCTGAAATAGACCTAATTGTTACCGAAGACGAGCCACCTTTTCTTTACTGTATAGAATTTAAATATTATCATTATTTTCCGACCACATGGAATATAGTAGAAGATCTCAAAAGGAAAATAGTTATATTGAACACTTTGAAGAAATATGAAGTCTGTAAAGATGCCGGAATATTTCTTTTAGATGATGGAATATGCAGAAAGAATAAAGAATTATGTAATGAGATAAATGAGGTGCTCAACAAGGTAAACTCACTAATGATACTTAGTTATTACGTAAAATACGAAGATCTTCTAAATGTTTTAGCAAAAAATTCCAGCAAATCATAAGCTTAATATAGACTATTATATTCATTGAAGAAAAAATGAGAGGATAAAGAATATCAACTACTTTACAAAGCCACTAAAGGTCTACTTCCAACTAGATAAAGTGCTGGACTCACTACTTTCAAACTTCAGAGTGATAGTGTTATTCTAAAAATCGTGTGGGTTAAGGACGATATAAAAAGCATCGAAAGAATAATAAGCTAATTTTTGAACGTTAAGCTGGGAGTTATTTCAATTTCTCTCTCGCATCATTTTACTCTGGGATCCAACACTTGCGTATTTAGTATATTCAATACAGTTTTTCAAAATTCAATGAGAAGAAAGCTTAATAGTTAGGAGGATAAGATTAAATTAGGGATGGGGGGGTCAGGTCAGAGCAACGATGCCCTATCATAGGTCAACTCGTGTCGTGCTCATCATCCCCTCATCCCCGATTTCTAATTCTATAAAAACATATTTAAAAATCTTTCTGTTTTTTAACTTCACATAATTATTATTTCATTAGAAATAATAATAGAAATTATTAATGTAATATGCGATTAGCAGAAGCAGAAAACCGGCAAAGATTGCTAAACCATTTACTGCGGGGTTATCATACCTATAGTGGGCTAAAGCGAACCTCCTCCATTTCCCAGTGTGGACAACAATATTTTTAATTTGATATAAATTATATAAAGTGTAAATTTAGTTTCAATTTATCGTCGGATCTCTTTACTGATAGTAAAAGGCGTTACAATTTTAATCTCTATTTGAATTTTTATTGTATAATTAAAGTGTTTAAAAGGAAGAGGGATTTAAGGTAATTTTGAATAAATTACAAATGAATGAAATTGTTCTCGACACTGGTGTAAAAAACGGAAACACTTTTTACATAACTTTTGGGGATTTGTGTGGAAATCATTTTGTATCGAGATACGATATATTAGTTCCTATTTAAAAATTTTTCTATCTCGAATATCGGGACAATTAACATTCTTCTACTGACGAGATCTCTCCTTTAATTAGTTTAGTTGAGCATTCTAACCCTCTCTGAGTTAATTGATAAGTAGTAGATCCTCTAGTAGGGTGTAATGTAATTAGTCCTCTTTTGATCAGTTCTTTAATACACCTCCTTACATCTCCTCTTAAATGCCCTGGAAACCTCCTCAATACTGCTTCTAAAGGGATGTGAGCTGATAATGAACCGTTGGTAGCATCGTAAACTGCTACTAGTATTGCATCAAGTATCTCGATACTGCATTTAGACATTTTCTGCCAGAATCATTTTATTCATAACAAGATTTATAAGTTTTCACCAGAAAGTGATAATCATGGAAAGTAAACAATTGGAAAAGGAGTTAGTTTTTGTAAGTAAAGTTTCCGTAACTAAGAGCAAGAAAAACGGGAAAGAGTATATTACTTACAGGATAACAGTCCCCATAGAGAAGGCTAAGGAGTTGGAATTAAAAAACGGGGACTATTTGCTGGTAAAAGCTAAGAAGGCTAAATGGTATCACCTCTTAAATTGGGAGGAAATGAAAAACGTTTACAACATGCTACCAGAAGAAGTAAAAAAAGAAATTGATGAACTGAATCATAAATAGAGTTTCAACATATCTCTTGTTAGAAATATTATAGCCTTAGGAAAATCAGCCTCCCTATTAAGGTCGGCTTTATCGGATAAGTCTAAAAATTTGTTCCTAGCTTCCTCGTCGTCGTTTGCTACTGCCATTATTCTTGGCGGTGTACCTCCTATAATTAGGTATTTATCAACCAGTTTCTCCAGCTCATCTACAGGTAAGGATAGTCCAGGGTAAATTTCTACTATAGGTT
Organism: Sulfurisphaera tokodaii str. 7; assembly: GCF_000011205.1. Taxonomy (NCBI): domain Archaea; kingdom Thermoproteati; phylum Thermoproteota; class Thermoprotei; order Sulfolobales; family Sulfolobaceae; genus Sulfurisphaera; species Sulfurisphaera tokodaii. The sequence goes on along the minus strand of NC_003106.2, from coordinate 185,854 downwards.
TCATATTTTTTAATATCTCATAAAGTTCCTGGAGCTTTTTACAAACTTCTCTACCGTTATTAGTTAGCTTAACTACCATCTTTTTCTCTCCTGCTTTCTCTATTTTAACTAATCCTATCTTTATTAGGAAATCTAGAGGAGAACGGTAAGCTGAAGAACTGATTTTTGACCTATTTATTAATTCCCTAACCGTTATCCCGTCCTCTTTACATAACGTAATTAAAATTCTTTCGCGAGTGGAGAAAAACTCCTCCGCATAAGTTTCGAATTTTTTACTCATGTTTCGATTATTGAAAAACTCTCTTTTAATGCTATGTCTCTTATATCGTATCAATATAAAGAGATAAGTTTATAAACAATAAAAGATATATCGAATCTCGAGATGCTAAAAAATCTATACCCTATACATTATTTGGAAGTATTAAAGGAAATGGAGAAAGGAGAAAAGTTGTTCACGGATAGCATTTATAGGAAAATCCTTGCAGTTTAAGGGAACCTTAAAAACTTTTTAAAAATTAACCAAACAAAATATCGGATGAATACAAACTCATTACTCCAGGAGAGAGCGTCCAATGTGTAATTAATGTAATTTACTTTATTAACAAATTTTTATAGTAAAAGCAAGAATTACAGAACCCAATTGGATAATACTTAAGGGGGATTACGCCTAGGTTATACAATGGACATCGAAATTTACCAAAGCGTAATCCCCCAATTGGGTTGGAAGAGTAAATATCTTTTGGATTGCGAGGAGGAGATCTTGAAAGAGCTGGTGGTCAGAAGAGAGTTCGAGGGTTTCAAGTTCACTGAATATGACCCCTTGACTTACTTGAAGATGCTGATTGTTATGGTACTCTATAAAGAGTCTTATAGGGGGACAATTGAACTCGCAGCTACAAATATTGTGGTAAAGCGTTTCCTCAAAGTTAACGAGATCCTATTAAAGTCCTCATAGTCGGGGTTTTATACTGCTGAAGCCTATGATTACTTTAACCAAACGGTCTTAGCATATATCACAGTAACCTAAGATCCATCGATAAAGTAATTCTGATTGTAAAAAATGAGTTACAATATAATTAACATTATGGCTACTAGATTAAGTAAGAAGATGGCTAGTTCAACACCAAACGTAAAGTGATATAATACTATTGCAATTGAAGGTCCTACAGAAATACCTACTACTCCCTCCAAGGATTTCATTGCTGAGCCAACAACCCTATCTTTTAGTCTTAAATTTTTCATAGTATAAGCAGTGTTAGATGCTGTAGTAATAGCAGTCCCAATTCCCAGTAGTATTGTTCCTAAGAGCTTGTTAACAAGTAATAACCAGCTGAGTAGCATAATTGAGAAACCTGAGATAGCAAAAATCTTACTCTTATTCCCAATGATTTTACCGAGGGGTGCAGATATGATTGCCATGGGTAATGGGAAGAGTATTGTTAACGTTATAGCTAGAAGTGGATTTAAGCCAGTATAGCTTAAGACTAGGAATTCTACTACAGCATATCTTGAGAGGGAGTGCATAAAGCCAGAAATTAAGGGTTTAAGGAATCTCTTCTCCAATTTCCATTTATTTAACGAGTAAATACCAGCTAATGTTAGCGTCACTCCAACGTAGAGGGAGTAGATTGAAACCAGTATACCGTTAAATAATAGCATTGGGCCTATTGCTGATTTAGGATTTCCGAAATTCCCTTTAAGATCTCTTAAACGTGAAGTTAAAAAGAAAGAAGTAAATACTATTGATGAGGGTAAAAGGAACAAATACTTCCAGCTAATCTTACCTAGAATGTAGCCTAAAGGTACTCCTATTACATGTGCTAATGCTAACATTGAGTAGTTAAATCCAATATTTCTGCTTTCGCTCCCCTCCAAAGAAGAAGCGTAAGCAAGTTGTGCTGGGTACATCATCGAAGCTCCTAGACCTTGTAAAGATCTTAAAGTAAGGGCTACTAAAAAAGAGTTCGTTAAAAGAATTAATATATACCGGAGGAAGAGAACAATAATGCACCTAAAAAAGCAATTTCTTAATACCCCTCTTTTCTTCAATTAAATAGAAGGGTATAAATAAGAAGGAGGATACAAGCGCAAAAAGTGTAAGTAATAGAGATGCACATAATTCGCTTATGTTAAGTTGTAAGGAGATATATGGGATTGCTGCTGTAATCATAGCTCCTTCAAGGTATGCGACTGAGCCTATGACTGAGGTAACCATTATCTCTTTCCTAATCTTAATCACCCTTTAGATCAGTTTACTTGAAACTAATATCGTGTAAAGTTCTAGCTTATAAGATTGCCTTTCCATATTTAATCGCATTGCCCCTTCAGAATTAAATCAAGGTTGTATTATATCTAGAACTTAGATTAAAGAAACTTTTCCTCTTCTTTAAATAATTACGTTCAACGTAAATTAAACTTGTTCTAACTATTTAGACGAATAATCTACAATACTTTTTTAGCCAGTTTACTCCTTAGGTGATTGTAGAATATTCTTAATGTTTGAAACTTCTTTCCAGCAATGGGTTTAACGTTAAGATAATAGCTTAAAACAAGGACTATAACATATTTTTAATCACTTCTATTCCTCTTAAAACTATCAAATAAGCTGAAGCCATAATGTCTATCAGAATCCTTATCCCCCATAACCATGGTCCTACGCTGGCAAACTTAGGTCTGTTAGGCATGGTATGTGGTTCCTCCTTAGAACTCATAGTATCTTTATTTTTAAGCAATTTTTCAAAATTCAATGAGGGAAATTACTGGATCCTTTATTAATGCTTGTAACAAACTATATAATTATGAAGACCGGGAAAGAGGGGGAATACTATTATATTGAATTGGACAAGGAGGAGATAATTAAGCTTAAGGAAATTGTTGAGAATAAGGCTAAGGACCTTAAACCCTCTTATGAGATCCCATCTTCCAAATAAATACAATAAAGTTTATTGAATCAATACTGTAAAGTATCCTTATATCACCAGTAACCTCTACATAAGAACATAGGGTTTCAGTACATGCTTTTCCAGCTTCTCTCTGACGTATTTGTAAGGACTATTGATTATGAGTAATACCTTTTCCAGAATAAGCATAAGCAATTTATCGCTTTCAAATTCATCTAGCAAATGTTCCGCTTATTCTTCTAAACTGTTTATTTTCTTATTGAACATAAACTTCACACTCCACTCCTCATAATTTCCATAAAAATAAAAAGAAAACTAATTTAAAAATTTTTTAATTTTTGTTTAATATCTTATTAGCGATAATAATATAATAAGAGTAAAATAATTGCTTATTCAAAAAGTGTGGTTTGTGTCTCTTTTACGAATTATAATATTCTTTGAAATAATAATTGATCGTATGTAATTAGATCTATTAAATCTGTGGGTGACCTCCTGGTTTTCACAAATGCCAAATGTCAAATTAATTATTTAATATCACAATGATGAAATAAATTATATTCAAAAAGGATCCTTTGAATATTCTATTTGTTGTTCAAAAATTTTTAGTATATAATCTATAATATTTCTTGTACTAGAGGAGATTTTTAAAATGTTAATGAAATTCACTCCTTGAGTACTCTTACAAAAGCTTTCTAACCCCATTCATATAACTTTAGTTACTTTATTCTCTTCATGCCTCAGCTTTTTCTCAATACTTCTTAAACCTAGATAAACTAGAAGATAAGCTATACCTATAAGAGGAAATATTATACTCAATATACTTCCTAAACTTACTAAGTTTTCCCTGTATTTCTCCCCCACTCTATAGAAGCCTATAATTATGAGTATGCCCCCAATTATAAGCATAAAAACACTTGATAAGAATATTATATTGTCATAAGAATAGTAAATCATCTGACTAGAACTTGAAATAAAATATGTAATTATAGAAGCAAATATCAAGTATGCCCCAATACTTCCTATTCCTAATCTGGAGTCTATTTTCTTTAATGCCCCAAAACCACTTCTAAATATTATAATGGATATTAAGCCAAGGATAGCACTTGATACCATCATACCTATTGCTATATCTACGACAATTGGTTCTACTTTTACGAATTTATGATCAAATTGAGAAACGTTGTGATTAGACTCAGCTAAAACCCCTAAGAAGATACTTAAATTAGTTAAGGTTCCAGCAAGTGGTATTATCCCTGCAAGAGTTAATAACAAAGCTCCAATTTTCAGCTTTCCAATACCCTTAATTTCCTCGTTCATTATTTAATTTTTGATACTTGAACAAATAAGTTTTATGACAAGTTATAGATAGTGAAGTCACACATTATTCTACGTTTATTCTTACATACTTTAACTCTACCTAATGCACTAAGTAGTCCGATTTTAAGTGTATCCAAGGTTTATCAGAGCTCAAGACCTTCTTCATCAATCAGGTATTATACTTCATCATTGCTTATAATTTCTCATACAGTTATTAAAAATATGAGCGTAAGTGAATTACTAAGAAAGAATAACGTAGAAATTTTACGCTTTACATGGGTAGGGTTAGATGGAATAATAAGATCAAAAGGGGCATACATCGATGAAGTAGACAATCTAGTAAAAACCGGAATAGGACTAACAATGGCAATGATGAGCTTCACACCAATGGATTACATTTCCCCTTACGGAACATTTGGTCCTCAAGATGAAGATGTATTTCTAACTCCAGACTTATCCACACTTTCTATTTTTCCTCCTTCCGCCGTAGTATTATGTTATCTTTATAAGGGTAGTTCACCGTGGATGTATGACCCCAGAAGTACTCTCAAAAAGATATTAGAAAAATACAGTGAATATGAGTTTAAATCCTCATTCGAAATAGAATTTTACCTAGTTAAGGATAGAAAACCTTTTGATGATACTAAATGCTTCGATTCAAGGGCTTATTACAATAATCAGATAATACCCGAAATAGCTAAGGTTGCGGGAAGCGTAGGAATAGTTCCATTGCGTGTTATAAAAGAATACGGTCCGGGGCAATATGAATTTGACATACAACATAAAGATGCAATGAGAAGTGCAGATGAAGTAATTCTATTTAAAGAAATTGCAAGACAGATTGCATCGAAATATAACGTTGAAGCAAACTTTATGCCAAAACCATTTAACAAAATGGCTGGTTCCGGGCTTCATCTTAACTTTAGTATATGGAAAGATGGAAGAAATTTATTTTACGATCCTAACGATAATTACGGTTTAAGTGATTTAGCTTATAATTTCATAGCTGGAATAATTGAACATGCAAAAGCATTAACAGCAATAGCGGCACCTACAGTAAACTCCTATAAAAGACTGGTCCCAGGATCTTGGGCACCAACAAAAATAACTTATGGTTACAATAACAAAAGTGCAATGTTAAGAATACCCACACCATATCCTGGTATGAGTATGCAAGATAGAAGGATAGAGTATAGGGTACCAGATGCAACAACAAACCCCTACCTCCTATTATCGGCATTTATTGAAGCTGGAATTGACGGTATTGAGAGGGGTCTAAAACCTCCTTCACCGGTAAACGAGAACGCGTATTTCAGAAAAGATATAGAGGATGTTCCCAGAAACTTGAGAGAAGCACTTAATGAGTTAAAGAAGGATACAAGGCTGATTGAAAGAGTAGGGAGAGAAATTGTGGAGGAGTTTATCAGAGTAAAGATGGCTGAAGTTGAAGAATTCGAAAGCTTAGTAACAGATTGGGAATACGAGGTATATAAGTATGTTTAAGGTAATTGATGATCACGCTCACTGGTTTAGTGTAAAACCCCTAGATGAAAAAGGCTTAGCATTAGAATCAGCAGAAAGTTGGATCGAAGGAGAGATTAACGCTGACGTAGTTACAATGAATTTGTTAAAACCATTTTTCCTAGTCTTAAAACACAGACTGAAGAAACTTTTAGGAGAGAATTTCATAGAGGAAAGAAATAGAATGATTAAAGATGACCCAGTAAACTACGTGAAATTTCTATTTCAAGATGCTAAGATAGAAGGTATGGTGATTGATGAAGGTTTTGGGAAAAAAGAAATTGAACCACCGGTAAAGTATAAACTTTTGTTTAGAATAGAGAAGATTATAAATGACGAGATGTTTAAGAAACCGTTTGATAAAGCCGTAGAGTATTTCGAAGAGAGCTTGAGAGAGAAGATCAGAACGGGTTATTCTGGTTTTAAGACCATTATAGCTTATAGAACAGGACTAAAAATTTCATGTAACGAGAGTAAGGCTTTTGAGGACTTTTATGATAAGGAAAGAGATTGGTTTGGAAAAAGAGCTAAGGGCTTCCGAGATTTCCTAGTTTGTAAAACATTAGAAATAGCTAAAGAACTTAAAGTACCAGTACAAATACACACTGGGGCTGGAGATAGAGATATAAAATTTGATTTATCACTTCCCTCTTACCTTACAGATATTGTCAGAAAATATGAAGGAAAAGTTGTTTTTGTACATGCCGGTTACCCATATCATAGGGAAACTGCATGGATGAGTTACATTTTTCCTTCAGTGTATCTTGATGTTTCACAATTTAATCCATTAGCACCGCTTTCGGCATTCAATGTTATAAAAGAAATATTTGAGGTATCACCAGCAAATAAAGTACTTTACGGTTCCGATGCGTTTAACGTTCCAGAAATTGCTTGGCTTGGTGCAAAATTAGCTAAGGAAAGTTTTGAGGAGTTACGGTCAGAGTTTTTAAAGAGAGATCTAATGTCAGAAGAAGATTTAGAAGTACTTAAGGAGAGATTCTTTTACAAAAATGCAGAAGAACTTTATGATTTCTAAAAATTTTAAGCAATTTCATATTTAATTCGCTAATTGGAAAAATTTGGGTCATTCAGGGGTTATGGGAGATTCATAGCTCTTTTGTGGATTCATTTTATTTTATCATTTTGAGATTAAATAATTTGATTGTATATTGACAATTGGAGAGACTAAGGAGTCATACCATGTGAAGATGATGATATATAATAATATTATTTCTTCGTAGAATTATTCTAATTCTGTGAGAATATTACATTTCGCAAAGGAACCGTGAATCGCCCTAACTAATTTATCTTCTGAGGGATATTCTATCATTTTTATTAAAAATAAAACAGATTGTGTATGATAAGATATACTGCAATAATTCGAGTATATAACAAGAGGGTAGAATTCCTTAAAGAAATATAAAGAAGGCGACTGGAATACAGTAACGGAAAAAGAGTACAAGGTAACAGTAATAAACATAATCCACTTGTAGGGAAAAAGACAAAGTAATATGCTACTTATGCATTTTCAGGAAAACTTGCTGGCATGGCTTACCACGTCTTAAATAGTTAAGAAAAGTTTTAGGATACCTAAGGGTTACGTCAAGGACTTTTACGTTGGAGGAGTACTGGACTCTCGTAGGTTTGTTAAAGGTATACAATGTGGAGCCTATACCAGTGGATTTTCATTCTGCACTAAGGAATATTGATCTCCTAACGTCTTAAAGGGCAAGGCTTATCGTTCTTTCTGCTTGAAAACTCTGCTTCAGTTGACCATATTCTCCAGCAAGGTATTCCCCAGTTAACAAAGACAAGGAATCCCTGAACTGTATTGTGGATAACCTTTATCTCAAGGGTCTATAATTTCTATCTCATCCTTAACCCTTTCGAAATCCTTATCTATAGTAACTATAGGTATTTTAAATCTCTTGCTTAGAACTACAAGGTAAGCATCGACGGGATCTAAATTTTTCTCCGTTACGTAATACACTAGATCTTTTATTTCATTATCTTTTATTTCAATTACTTCATCCATAGCTAGTGGAAGTGATGTTATGAGGTTTAGGTAACCTAAGGCTCTTAATTTCTCACCTTTTCTACTATACTCATTGTATTTTCTTAAAGCCCATTCCATAATTTCAATTATTGTTATTACACTAACTTTCCCTTTTCTACTCTTCTTCGATATAAATGCACTAGTATCTATTATGACTTCGTCTTCTCCCATACAGCCTCCCTAAACGCTTCCCTTAACTCCTTAGGCGATATTGACTTAAGAAACTCCATTAACTCCTCCACGCTCTTTATTTTTCCTAACTCCTCGGCAAAAGCGGTATAAGGAGTTAAAACTATAACGCCACCCAGGTCCACGATGTAAATCCTCTTATTAGCATACCATTTACCCAAATAAACCCTTCCTTTTGAGTCAACGATCTTTTCCTCCATAGCTATAAGTGGGAATGTAAAGTAAAAATCTTTTCCCACCCTATTTGCTTTGTGAATCACTTGTTTTTATTAGAGCCAACCCAGATCCTACTTTTAAATTAACTCTTGGTTTTGAACTAAATTACGAACTCAAAAACCGAGAAAATTTAAGGATCCGACAAAGCAATTACAATCACGAAATTTGTATAGGGGTATATGCTTTACACACAGATTCAAGAGATTCTAAGAATGTTAGAGTCGAAGCATATGGAGCCTCTACTAAAATGTCTTACTGTATAAAGACATATTAAATTGGCGTATAATTATCCTTTATATGATTAATGAGATCGAGATTCAGAATTTTAGAGGAATAAAGTATTGTAAACTTGAAAGCCTTTCACAGATTAATATATTAATAGGGAGGAATAACTCTGGTAAATCTACAATTCTTGAGGCTATTTATTTCATTTCTTCACTTGACGAACAATATGATAAAGTTAGAAAAATTAATAAGATAGACTATTTAACACGTAGGCGACTAGAAGAGAAAACTAAGGAAAATATAAAGAAAAATATTACGTCAATTTTAAAAAGTGGTAATTTAATTACTTTTTCTTCGTCTATAAACACCGATATTTTTTCTCAATTTTTTTATAATTTTAATAAAAATGAGAAAATAGTCTTTAACGTAAATGCGGATAATTCTACCTATTCAATTGAGATTACCTATAAGGATGAGAACCATATAGAATTAAAAACTAGCAACAACGTTTCCGAAGTATTTAAGAATACAGTTTTCATAGACGATAATTTATCTATATCTCAACTCTACGACATAATAGGGGAACTGAAAAGAAATAAAAGAAAAGATAAGGAAATTGTGAAACTGTTAAAAGAAGAGTTTGAAGTAGACGCCGAAGGAATAGAATTCTCACGTTACCTAGGTGATTTTGTGCTCTCGTTAACTCTTAAGGATACATCAATCCCGATAGACTTTCTGGGTGATGGTGCCAAATTAGCAGTTCTTATATCTTCAATACTGCTATATTTTGACGGGAAAGGAATCGCTTTAATAGAAGAGCCTGAAGTCCATGAACATCCAGGCGGTATATATACTATCTTAGATTTAGCCTTTAAGATAGCTAAAGAGAAAGGCATTCAGTTCTTTATAACTACCCATAGTTCTGATGTAATAAATTACTCTCTTAGAATAGCGAAAAAAATAGACTTAAAGACTCAGCTAACGTACTTAAGGAGGATCAACGGAATAGTCAATTCCGTTAATTTAACAGAAGATAATGTTGACCTTCTTAAGGAAATTGGGATAGATTTAAGAGTTATCGATGTTCTATAAGTGAACAGTTTTGGAGAAATGTTTAGTTTTTTATAAAATTAAGAATATTAACCCAACCATAAAGTCAAAGTTTGATGAGATAATACTCTGTGAAGGAAAAACCGAAGTAGAAGTAATAAAATCCTTATACAATAAGATGGAAAGATATATCTGTGAACGCACTGAGAGGCGTAAGAGAGTCGGAATAATTGACGTTAAAGGAATTGGGAACTTAAACAGATTTATTGAATTTTTTATTAAATTATATAAAAATAGAATTATCGAAAATAATACTTTATATATTATTATGGACAAAGATCTATTTGACACGTTCAAATTTAAAAACCAGTGTAAGGGTGAAGGGAAACTATTGGAGTGTTCAGATGCACTGCGAATAATTATAGCTCTAAATTACAAAAAATGGGGTTAAGGGGGCGGAAAGCCTCGCCAGCGGGGATGGATAGCCCCCTTATAAAGTTTAAATATTAGCTCTTTTAATTTTCTCCTAATGGCTAGGAGGGTTAAAGCGATCAGAGCTACTGTTTCGATGAAGATCGCCCTATCTGAACCCCTCCTAGCCCTTGTGAATAACTACGTTAAGGCACTACGTTTCACCCTATTCTGGCTAAAGGAGAATGTTCCAAATCCGGAAGAGAAGGGTGTGTTAGGAAGAGTCCATGAGGAGTTATATGATAAGTTAAGAGGGGAATACAATCTACCATCAAAGGTTGCTGAGGACTGTTATAGGGATGCACTCTCAGTATACAAGGGTTGGTATAATAACCCAAGGAGGGGTAGGTTTCCTAGAGTGTATAAGCCAACTGTATGGTTAACACCAAAAGCAAGTTATAACGTGGACTTAGAAAGGATGACTGTTAGGATTGCTGGTGTCGGTGAGCTCCCAATCCTTGGTTATCCTAGAAACATTAAGGACTACATGAACTGGAAGATGAAGGAAGCGAGACTCGTACTGAAGGATGGCAAGGCTTTCCTTAAAGTAGTTTTTGAGAAACCGTTGGAGAAAGTTGAACCTAGGGAAAGTGTTGCTGTTGATATTAACATGAATGAGATTGTTGTTGGTAAGGATGATACTCATTATGTTAGGATTCCAACTCGTTTGTACGAGGTTCATCATTGGAAGTCTTTAGCTGAAGTTCTGCAAATGAAGTACCCTAAGAGGTGGAGGGTGAATAAGAGAATTCTTGTAAGGATTAAGTACTTCTACTCTAAGGCTAAGCGAATCATGGAGGATTTCGCAAGGAAGGTTGGGAAGTGGGTTGTTGAGGTTGCAGAGGATTTTGGTGCTAATGTTATTAAGTTAGAGAATCTCAAGAATTTGATTAAGCATGTTAATAAATTATCATCTGAGTTTAGGGATAAACTGTATTTGATGCAATATCGTCGTGTTCAGTATTGGATTGAGTGGCAGGCTAAGAAACACGGCTTGTTGGTTGTGTATGTTAATCCTCACTATTCTTCTGTCTCTTGCCCTAAGTGTGGAAAGAAGATGGTTGAGGTTTCTCATCGTTGGTTTAAGTGTATTTGTGGTTATGAGAATGATAGGGATGTTATTGGAATTATGAATCTTAACAGGAGGGGGTCTCTGACCCTCTCGTCTGCCCCTCAAATGAGGGATGTAGACCCGAACCGATGAGGGGAACCCTCGCCCTTCAGGGCGAGGATGAAGTCAGAATAAGATTGAGGATGAAGTACAGTTAATCACTGAGGACGAGATAGCCCATGGAGATGTAAAAAAGATTGTACAAGTTATAAGAAAAACAGATGAGGAGAAACTTAAGAAATCTCTACATCATTTAATTAAATTATTGCAATTATTAGCTGAGTAATAAAGTACAAAATTAAAAGTTTGAGTAAAAAGAGAGTAGAACCTTAAAACTTACAAAAAAATACTTTCTACTAAAAATTCTTATTACGTTAGAAATAAAGGAGAACTTCATAGTGTTGTCATTAGGATATAAATTTCTGTATTACTTATGGACAGAAAGTCATATCTAGGCCAAGATTTAGCTTGTCCTTCTTGTGGTAGTCATCATATTGTTAAGTGTGGTTGGGTAGGCAGAAGTATGGGGGATTGTGGTAAGCATTTTTTGTGTGATACTTCTAATCATAAGTATGAGGGTTATTTCTAGTATAATCTCGATTATTTTATCTTGAGTTTTTATTTCTAGTAGGGGTTTAGTAACTAGTTCTATGTTCTGAGGTATAGCACAATCATGAAACAACATCTTTTGTGGATTATAGATTTCACCTAGTAGTTTAATGAAATTCCCTTACCATAAAAAATTATAATATTTGCTCATTAATTAATAAATACTTTGAGTTTTCTTCCTTACTTTATTTCGTTAATCACAAGGAATTTTCAGTTAATAAGACAATATATCTTACATTTGTTTAACGTAACGTAAAAATGTAACGATTTTCCTATAAGTGCTATTCACCAAACTTTAGAGTATTACTGCCCACAGAGGTAATTACGGTAGTTTGCACGCTATATTTTCAAAAACGTAAAGGGTAATAGCAAAAATTCTTATTGTTAAATCCTCATCTTTAACCTTAGTCTTCAAGATATCGAGTATAATTGAAACTATTTCATAGTTACTTAGGAGGTTCATCTCTCACTCCTTCCTTGGAAAAGATAATGTCAATGACTACAATATTCCCTTTCTTATCCTTCTATATCTGAACCATAGCATCGTGGTACTCGACATCATAAAGAGATCCGCCAAAATCTATTATTATTCCATCTTCATACTCTTCTATTTTAGGAGGTATAAAATTCATTGTAAAGTCCTGTCTATAGCATTAGTAGAAGTATTAAGGAGATAAAACTAAATTCTTACACATATTTTATATGCTTCTTTATAACTTAATAAAACTTCTTGATTAGAAAGTAGCTTTCCGAAAGATGCAAAAGAATCAATACAATATACAATTCGCTTAATCTGTATTGTTGCTTATTTTAGTATCTTAATTTATTAAAACTTTTTGAATTCTTGCTATACATCTTTTCGATTATATTCTAATTTTCTATATATATTTTCTAATAAAAGGTTTATTCCTAGAACCTTTCATATGCATTCTCGCTAGATCTGAGATCAAAGTAACTAAGTATCACTTGATAAGTAGGGGAAAAAGGTAAATAGTCAGTTAAAGAGAATAAATATTATGCAATATACTATTCATGCAATAACACATAATAAATGGGATAACTCCTTACCTCCAATTATGACAATAAATGATGGGGATGTTATAACAGTAGAAACTAAAGAGGCCTCTGATGGACAAGTTACTCCTTCATCTACAGAAAAGGATCTCCTAAAATTAGATTTCTCTAAAATCCACCCATTAACTGGGCCAATAGAAGTAAAAGACGCAGAACCGGGAGATGCTTTAGAGATCGAGTTCTTAGAATTTAAACATAAAGGGTGGGGATGGACTGGAGTACTTCCTGGATTCGGATTTCTTGCTGACGAACAATATACTGCACCTATAGATCTCCAAGGTCCAGCCCTAAAAATATGGAAAGTTGATGAAAAATACGCCTATGCAAAGTTTGGCGATTTAAATGTTAAAGTCCCAATCTATCCTTTCCCCGGCGTAATAGGTACTGCATTACCATATAGAGGAAAATTGAGTACCATACCTCCTAGAGAAAACGGAGGAAATATGGATATTAAGCACTTAACTATAGGCACTAAATTATACCTTCCAGTATTTGTAAAGGGAGCATTGCTTTCCATAGGTGACACTCACTTAGCCCAAGGTGATGGTGAAGTTTGCGGAACTGCAATAGAAGCCCCCCTGGAGGTTACAATGAAGGTTAGGTTAATTAAAAATATTGGTTTAACTCAACCACTCTTTATAGCTAAGAAAGTAAAAGAGATGGAATATGATGAATATATAGCATACCCCGGTATTGATTCTAATTTGTGGAATGCAGCTAAAAAAGCTATTAAGGGCATAATCTCTATTTTATCCAAATACATGACACCGGTAGAAGCTTACATCTTGGCTAGTGTTGCGGTAAATCTTAGGGTTAGTGAGGTGGTCGATGTTCCCAATTGGATAGTTACAGCATATTTACCAAAAAATATATTTGACATAAATATTGATTTGTTCTAATAAAGTTTGATTTTTAAAAAATTTAAATCTCGTATTTCTATCTTTTAAAGAAAGAGATTTAAGATGACAGAGTCCTCTTAGATTTATGAAAGAGAACAAGGAGCTAGCTAAGGGTACAGTTTCATTTAGAGAAGTTGTTGCTCAAGGTATTGGTGGTGCTGCCCCTGCAATGGCTAGTCTAGTAACACTAACTGGGGCCGCTGCTTATGCATATGCTTCACTTCCTTTAGCAGTTATAATTGCAACTTTAGGAGTTTTACTAGATGCAACCAGGTTATCAATTACAAGTAGGTATGTCCAAAGCGCTGGCGGAATATATGCATTCATTTCTGCCGGATTAGGAAGAACTATAGGTTATTTTATAGGATGGGCTTATGTACTTTACACTTTAACTGCATTAGTCTTTATATACTTGTCTGTTGGAGTCTTCCTTCCCGGTGCACTACAAGCTCTAGGTGTTTCCACTCCGTCTTGGTTATGGATTCCACTGGTAATAATAGTAGCCTTGTTTGGCGGTGTCTTATCTTATCTGGGTGTTAGACCATCTTTAAGATTTACGTTAACAATGAGCATTCTCGAAATAGTTTTTATATTGGCAACATCTTTTCTGATATTTACTAAAGTTCCTCCAGACCCAACTACTTTCACGTTTAAGTATGCTTCACCATTTAATGTAGGTGTAGGTATGGCATTTATATTTCTAGCTTTTGCAGGATATGAGACAACATCAGTTTTAGGAGAAGAGGCTAAGGATCCTAAGAATACTATATCTAAAGGAGTTTTCACTGCCGCTTTACTTGTTGGAATAACTTATCTAGTGGCAAGTGAAGCATTTGTAGTAGGCTGGGGCGTAAATAACATGTCTTCTTTCTTTACAGAACTAGTGCCTGGAATAATCTTAGGGGTAAAATACGGTGGAATAGCTTTAGGAATAATATTAACAATTCTTCTCATAAATAGTGGTTTAACTGATTCCGTAACTTTCTTCAATACAGTATCTAGGGTAGTATTTGCTATGGCTAGGGATGGTGTATTAGATAAGAGATTATATGATATTCATGAAACTAATAAGACTCCACATAAGGCTATACTATTCTCATTCATATTTTCCTTAGCGTATACACTAATCTTTTCATTAATAATTGGCCCAGAAAACGTTTTCTTATCGGTCGGAATAACTACCACATTTGGGTTCTTGATAGCACTATTTACTGCTAATATAAGCTTGTTATTTATCTTAATGAAAAATAATAGTCTAAGTATTTGGAATATTCTTCTTACTATAGCAATAAACTCAATATTACTATTTGTGGTGTTCGCTAATATTGTAACTACGTCTGTTAACGTGTATGTGCTGATAGGAGTTGTATCTTTTATAGTTTGGATGATAGCTGGTGCTATTTATAGAGTAGTAACAAATAAAAAAGTAACTGAAATCTGAAACATTTTGTCAAGGAACTGAAAAACTCTTGAAGTTTAATATACATAAATATTAAATAATTTTTCCGTCTATTCTAAAATATTACTGTACTACTAATGAAGCTCAAATTAAGATACCTTATCTCATTGACAATTATAGTGATGTATTAATACTTCTCTTAAATAATTTGCTAGATCTATTGAAATAAATGAGTTGTTATACTTTATGTTCTCTAAATAAAAGATATAGTTTTCCTATGGAGTTGCAAAACTTCTATGGTAACTGGATTAAATTCTATGTCCCGCAATTTACACTCTCAATGGTTCTATTTCTAGTTTCTTTGTTTCATTAAACTAAGTCGAATTACGCTAAAGTATTTAGTAACAAATTTTTAGGTCAAATAGCTAAGATTTCGGCAAAATCCTCTATGTAGAGATCCATTTAAAACCATATTTTTCGTAAATAGTCTTAACATCTAAAGAAAAGAGATAATCAAATAATACCTCTGCAATCTCACTAGCATTACTTAGTAACGCGAAAGCCAACCTCCCTTTCTTATTAATTGTAGGTACTACGTAGTTAAATTTCCAATAAGTCGCCTCAGTTTTCCAGACAACTCCAGCCTCAATTAAACCTTTAGACAACATGTAAGGTATTTCCCTATGATGGACCCTGGTTAAGTATGCTGAAGAAGCAAACTCTTCATAATTACCACAATATTCCTCATACAACTGTTTAAAAAGAACCCCTATCCCCTCAGTTTCTGGATTAGGTATAGCAACCTTCTTTCCCTTCAAATCACACCAATCATTAACTTTTGAAGAATAAACAATAGCTAACTCATTTTCAACATATTCTCTCATCTTCTTAACTTTTAATCCCTCTAAAAGAGAAGGAGGTAATGAAACAATTTCCGGTTTAAAAGTAATTTCTAAGTTCCCAACCTTAAGATTTTCACCTTCAGCCCTCTTCCTAACAATTCCGGGAGGAATAGTCTCTATGTACACGGTGAACCCTTTTTTATTAAGTAAAGGGATTAAATCTGGTATTACAAACCACTGATTTCCGGAAAATGACATCTTTATCCCGTCTGTGCTTCCCCAAAAATCTTCCAATACATCAAAATTGGATAAGGTTAGTTTCATAACGTAAATTAAACGAGAGAATATAAAAAATATTCACTCTTCACACATTGTCTGTTAATTTTCTCAGAAAGCATCAATTTTCAAATTCAGAGCGGCTAGTTTTAATAAAAACTAAACGATTCATAAAGTATTATAAAGCTAAATAAATCCAACCTTCACTTTGCTTCCTAACAATTTCACCAACACCAGAAGTTACAATCTTAATCCCTGGAATAAGCTGATCGTGAGAAAGATTTTGAGACCTTATACTATTTTCGCATCCGACAATAAGTATGTTCTTTTTAATCAGATCTTCAATAATACTTCTAGTATCACTATCTTTCAACAAAGCCTTTATAGCAGATTGATGAAGAACAACTTCTATTTCAGCATCCTTAATATCATTATAGAGATTAATAACAGATCTTAACGCTTGGGGTACTTTATCAAAATCCTTTATTTGAACAACAACTTTCATAGAAAGAAGAAATGTAAACTTATTTTAAAGTTTGATTTATAAAATAATAATAATAATATACTAGTTAAATCCTTCAATAATACTATTTCTTTTAAATTATCAGCGAGTTTAATGTTACTTCCAAGATAAATGAGTCAACTTACAATACAAAGAGTTAGCAATAAAAAAGAACCATTCACTTTTTAAATCTACTTTCTAGTATTATTATTAGCCGGGTCGTCTAGTGGTCAAGGATCGAGGGCTCTGGCCCCTCGGACCTGGGTTCAAATCCCAGCCCGGCTACCTTACTTAGAGCTACCGTTTTATCCCTTCACTTTCATTTTAACCTTCAATCATGATAAGGGTAGGGACTTAGCCTCGACCATCTACTGATATGTAAGTCACAGAAACTTGAAAGACCTCCTTTGAATAAACAATTATTTTACTCTTTATAAACTTTTTATTTTTAATTAGATATTAAATGAAAATAAAACATTTTAAATTAACTTTCTTTTTATGTTAATGTGGTTTGTGAGAAGTGGAATGTGAGGTTTAAGATAAAGGATGTTAAGGACGCTAAGGATTTAGCTAAATTTATTTTATGGTTATGGTTAGGATGTTTTCTAATTTAGAAATATTAATATTAATAGTCGATAAGTTGAGGAATTTGTAGTAAAACCCGTTCGAATACACAGAGAGAAATTAGGAAAGGATAAGTATGGGAATCCCATGTTTTCCATAGAGGTTACCGCTAATATAAGGATACTTTACAGTGTCGATTCAAAAACTAATTTTTATTTATTTGAGTCCTACAAGGAATTTACGGTCTGGGTTTAGTTTACAATAAGTCTCAATAAGCATTTTCTAAATTCCTCTAAATCCTTTTTACTCTCGAACTCCAGGAACCTTTCACCATCCTTATCTTCAACAATTCTCATAACTATATATTTGTTGATAACATTATGTCTTTTTCATAATATCTGCAAAGGACTAGCTTTAACTTAAGATGTTAAAAGTAAACTAATTATGCAAGCCAAAAGATGTAATTCTTATCGACAGATATGATTTACCCTTTGCATTTACTATTAAAAAGACCATAAAAAGGCTAATTTTAAAAATTGGATCTACGGTGAAGGGCGAGGCTTGTTGCTCATATGGTCACAAGCAATATAAAACTTAACCATTTCTACATTACGTTACCATCATAAGTGTAAAGAAAGTAAATCAATTATAACCTTTTACACTTTATATCCTTTGTGAGTGAACTATTTACCCAATTCAAAAACTCTTACGTTTATGGTAAGAATTATCTAATAGTAGCTCCTACCGGATCTGGCAAAACACATATTGCCAAGTATTTACTTAATGAGGAAAAAGGAATAGTAGTTTATACTTCACCACTAAAAGCTCTATCGAGAGAAGTTTATAGAGCGACAAAGAGGAAAGCGAAATACGTAGATTCTGATGTATATGAAGATGATTTAAGATACTTATCTGCAGAAGCATTGCTCACGACTTATGAGAAATTTGATAGCGCAATTAGACATGATTACAGTTGGTTAAAAAACATAAGCCTCATAATCATTGACGAGATACATAATGTTGAAAGTGATAGAGGGTTAGGCATAGAGAACATAGTACTTTGGGCAAAAGAGAACTCAGTCCCGATAATAGGATTAAGTGCAACAGTAGGTAATGTGGAAGAATATAAGCAGTGGCTAAATTCGGAATTAATTAAGGTGGAGAAAAGAAAAGTCCCGCTTCATGAATGCATAGCATTTCCTTATATAATTAAATGCTATGACAACAACAAGATTATACCCATTGAGAAAAGGAGGCTGAAAAACACCAAATTAGACCTACTCCTTGGCGTGTTAAGTTATATTCTGTCTTTAGGAAAGAACGCATTAGTCTTCGTTAGGAGTAGAAACTCTGCAGAGACACTTGCCGAAACCCTTAGAAAGTTCTCAATACCAGCCTTACCTTATCATTCCGGCTTACCTTATGATGTTAGAGATAAAGTAATAGAGTCTTTTATGAAGGGCGAAGTCAGGGTGCTGGTATCTACAACAGCATTGGGTCAAGGAGTGAACTTACCCGTTTACGCTACAGTCTTTTATGATATCTCATTACCGGATTCAGATGATAAAGGAGAATTTAAAGGATGGAGAGATCTGTCAGTAGCAGAATTTAAGCAAATTGCCGGAAGGGCAGGAAGACCGGGATTTGACCAAGAAGGAATGGCAATAGTTATAACAGAGACAATTAAGGAAATGGATAAGGTAGTGAAAACTTATTTCTCCTCATTTTTGGCAAAGAGTGAAGATATAAGTTTTAAGCTCGAGAACTTAACACTTGGTGTTATAAGCTGGTTCAATAGGAGGGAAGAAGAAGTTGAGGAGTTAATAGGTAAGGGATCGTTCACGTTTAAGGGGAAAGAAGTAAAACCGGCTATAGAGTATCTGGTAAAACAGAACTTAGTGGAGAAAAGGGAAACGTTAAGGCTAACACCCTTAGGAAAGGCTGTGGCATTAAGTTATATTGACGTATCTGCGTTAAATGGTTTTCCAGTAAACGTACAAGACTTCAATCCCCTCGACGTTGTATACTCATCACCAGCTGTGCTACAGTCATTAAGGGGATGTGAGGAAGGAAAAGAACTCATTGAGAGATGGGTTAATGGAGGAGATATAGCATCTCTCTGCCTAAAGCTTTCGGCAAAAGATATTGATGATGTAATTTCAAACGCCAGATGGATAGCCTTTGCTCTTTATAGAGTATTAAGAGCATTAAACCATCCAAAGGCGAAGGAAGCCCTTGAGTTTTATGAAAGGGTAAAATACGGCTTACCGAAGGAGGGAATAGAAATGATGAAAGCTGGATTATCTAGGGATGAGGCTAAAAAACTTCTCCAATTAAATATTAAGAGCGTAGATGAAGCATGCATCATGAAGGATATACTTAATATTGACGGGATTGAGTGCAGAAAGTTCCATGAAGAATTAAGAAGATTTGTTAACGAGAACTTCGGGAAAGATATTGACCAAAACGATCCCAGAGTTGAGATTTTAAAAAGGTTCGGAATAATTGTCGAGACCGGATGGAAAAAATATGGAAAATAAGAGTAAAGTTATCGCATCGGTTTATTTAGTGTACTAAAACCTAGTAATACTGTGAAAACTTACATAGACAATATAGATAAAATTACTGCATTCTCTAAGAAGATAAATTGAATAGAAATTCCATTATTTTATTTTCTAATAGTGATCAGCATACTTCTTATCGTAAAACTTTAAATAGCTAAGGGACAAACTCTTAAATATGAAATCTCTCTTACTTTTTCTATTATTAGCTTTTCCATTGTTTGCCGGATTACTACATGCTAGCGTAAGCTTTACTTCCAACGCATTCTTTGCTTATAACCAAACAGTTATTATGACATTACCTAACGGGAGTATAACAACAATTCATGAAGTTCTCTTACAGAGAATTATTGGAGTATATCCTAATAATACTATTGCAGTAAATTTAACTGTATATAACGTTGGTCAAAAGTATTATTTACCTCCAGTAGTTTCCCTCAGTAACTCTTCATTTCCCACCAACTTATATTATATTCCTCCTCCGCTGTTGGGAAAAAATGTAACTAGAGGAAGTTCTGAAATGTGTTTTGTAAATTACAGCAATGGCCTTTATGTTTATGAGAGTAAATCAAATATTCAGGGTGTTATCATAGAATTCTTTATGTGGGTAAACTCATCTGGAATTGCTGTTAAAGTACAGACGCTCCAGATAGGAGCTACTCTTCAACTAGTAAGTAATGCTACAGCAGTCTTATGGAAGTCAAACTATTTTAACCCTTCAACTCCTTTACCAACGTTTCCAGGTTTTACTGAGGCACATGTAGTTAGTGTAAATTTAAATAGGACACTTCTTGTTATTTCTCATAAACTTTTAGAATATGTCCTCATTGCCGGTGTTTTAGGAATTATTATTATACTTCTTTTTAGAAAATAAGAGAAGAACTGGGATTCCAACTATTATGAGTGAAAAAACAATGTTTTCCACCTCATTCTTGAATGCGTTAAGAGAAAAAGCCTGGTTAACCTTGTGGAGTCCGCTCGGAAAATAAATTTTTTCATTTAAACTGATCAAATTACTAGCATAAAGTACATATGTGTTATTACTCACAAGCCCATTAAGTCCGTACTGAAGAAATATAATCTTAGAAGGGACACCGCTACTATTAACATAGTAATAAGTTACTATTGAAACCGTAGAGACTGGGTGTTGAGTATTCTCGTAAATATAACAGCCATTTTTCTCACCCACTAGCTGGAACACAGAGCTACCTCTTTGTATAATATTACTTCCTACTTGCGGGAAGTAGTAAAGTATAGTAGGAGAGGAAAGATTATCATACTCTATTATAGGACCTACATATTCAGAATAATTTAAGTTAATTAAGTAAAATTCAAATTTTACAGTACCATTACTATAAATATTTGTTACATTTTCTACGATTAAACCACATAATTTACTGTTAGATGATACAAAATAAGATATTGTTTTATATTCTATAAAGAAAGGATGATGAGGTATTATCAGTAAAAGTAATAAGAGAATAGGTAACAATATTTGATCACCTCATCATAAAAACATTTCATCATCATATCAGTCCTGGCCACTTAAATCATCCATTATAATTTCTCGATTTACTATTTATATTTAACCTAGGTTTAAACATAATAAAAGGAACTTATAAATATTTGTGCTTTTCTCATTAGTTTTTAAGTGGTATTGTAGGTGTGAATCAGTTAGTGTATCTTAAAAAGAATACAAATTAAATTACTATTATCTTCACTCGGAGTGTGGACAACAATTTCATTCATTTGAAATATTTACATTTATTATCACCTCCTTGCCTAACAAATATACTGGGGCGTAAAGCGCGTTATAAGCTAGGAAGAACACCGATAACCACCTAGTAAGCGTGAACCTATTACTGTTCCATGGAAAGTGAAAATCCATTGAGGATATTCTATGTTTTAAGCTCCTGAACTCTTGTTCTGCGTAGTCCCTCTCGTTGACCCTCTTGTGCTCCACGTTTAGCCAAGTGAATGCGTTATAGACTGTTGCCCCATCGTGTATGTATACTACCTTGTCTATCCTCGTTTTGAGCACCTTCTCAGCCTCCTTTTCCGCATTCTTCATGTTCGTCAAGACTATCAGCACGTGCAACCCACTCCTAGAGCTCGTCACCATGAAGAAGGGTATCGCACCCGTCTTCACATCCCTCACAATCCACACATAATAATACTGCCCCTTAATCACCATAATTTTAGTCTCATCCACCGCATAAAAACCACTAACCGGCACCACATACCTAACACAACTCAACCTCCTCAAGTAATACAACAAAGTAGAATGAGACAAACAAGTCCTCCAAGAAGACAAACCCGAGAGATAACTAGCCAAAGCCAAAGCTACTACCTCACTAGAGTAAAACCTAGGCTTAAGATTAATATACTCCATTAGGATTAGAATAACTTGGGTGAGCACGGGAGTCCTCCATCTAGTTGGGTTGTTCATCGTTCACCCCCAAGAAAAATCCCCGTGCTCACCAAAAAAGTATTACGATGAATTCTCCATCTAAGTAAAAACAATTAATACAATTTATTTCAAATGAACGAAATTGTTGTCCACACTGATAGTGTCGTCATTAAGCTACAAATTCTGGGATTAGCCTTCTCTCCCACAAGACCAGCGCTATAGAATACTTCACCATATTTATACTCCTGTTAACAGCCTTCGTAGCCCTCTTGACAAGCCTATCCCTCAGTGAGGAGTGAAAGGACTCGTTAGGATTAACAGGTGAGACTACCGTGTGGTTTTTTAACCAAAAGTAAACGTTGTAATCATCACTCACCCACCTACCATCATCTGGCACGTAGTCCTTGACCTCACGAAAAGTATTCTCGTCCCTATCACCCACAGAGTAAACTAGGTAAAACCCTAGCCTAGTGTACACGTAACAATTGAATACCCACTTGTAGAAAGCCCTAGTATTTCTGTACAAGTACGTCCACATCTCATCAACAACCTTAGTAACGACCTTACCCTTGACCAACTCTTTAGCCTTATTCCACAAGTCCACCAGCTTCTCATACTTCCTCTTACCATAACGCTTAACCCAAGTGAAAACAGTACCCAGAGGTACGTTAAGAACCCTAGAAATAGCCCTCATACTCATACCATTAGTATACATCCTCAAAGCCTTCTCCCTCACCTCCTTAGAGTGGTGGTGATAAACCGCGTCTGCAAGAAAGTACTTACCGCAATCCCTACACAGAAACCTCTGCCTACCAAGAGGCTTACCACACTTAACGACGTGGTGACTACCACAAGAGGGACACGCTATATCATGCCTAATTACAGGCTTCCTACCCATAAGTAATACTCATAATACAAATATAAATAGCTTAATGACGGCACTATCTCCACACTCTTCACTCGAATAGAAAATAAAATTTACTCCTAATTTAAGCCTTAGTTTATTCACATTAAAGGACAGAAAAGCTTATATAGATATTTAGTAATCATTCTTATGAGTAAATATGTTATCAAAGAGGAAAGCTAAAAAAGGACTAAGCGGTGCTGTAACTGCACTAATTCTAGTAATTGCATCAGTAATAATAGCACTAGTAGTTGTTGGTTTTGCTTTCGGATTATTTGGAGCATTCGGAGGAACACCAACAGTATCAGCAGTAGGATCGGGTGTTATTTATTATAGTAGTGGTAGTGGTTATGCTATAATTACTTTAAAGTCATCTGGATCAGTAGAAATAGTTAGTGCAGAACTAGCGGGGACAACATATTCTGGAACGGCAGAGGTTATTGGTGGTAGTGGTTCATCTTCCACATTAAGTGCAGGAGTAAATACGGTAAGTATCAGTTTTAGTCAATTGCCTCCTTTGCAATCTGGTAGTACTTACACAATCAGTTTAGCCTTAAGTGATGGTGCTACTGTGCAAGTCTCAGTAATAGCACAATAAATTTAACTACTTTTTTCTATTTCTTTTTATTCTCTCTTGATTAAATTTTTAAATTTATAACATACTTTATTTTGATGAGTATAAACAAATACAGACTATTACTTCCTTTTTTAGGTGGACTTTTATCTACGCTCTTTGTTCTTAGATCTACATTATTTTCCCCCGGTCTAGTTTATGTAAGGGATTCTTATCCTTCAATTATAGGTTCTTTTCCTACTTTGGTTAATAACGGCCAGATTAATCTGCTTTTTATTATGGATACCTCTGATCTTCCAATTTACATATTTTCTCTATGGCCAGAGATATGGGATAAACTAAGTTATGCATATCCAATCTTCTTAGGTTTCGTTTCCATGTATTTTGCATCTTATTATATTCTCCGAATTAGGTATAAGGAGATAATATCTCTGATAGTGGCTTTTTTATACGTAACTTCACCAGCTTTCATGTACTTCACTTACTGGACTAATTACTCTACTTTCGTTGCCTTATATCCCTTATTTTTAGTAGGTCTAGACTATGTGAACAGAAACTTCTCTCTCCTTCGTAGTAGTATTATTCTCTCCTTGTTACTAACGCTAACAACTACAGATCCAAGAGGTTTTATTTTCTCTTTTTTCACTCTTTTTCTTTACGTCATATACAGAGTAATTAAGAAGGATTTCCATTTCCTAAAAATTGCACTTCTTTCTCTACCATTCTATCTCATGGAAAATATAAGGACTTTCTATTCCTTACTTGTTCAACACACTGTTTACGTTTCTGTAGGTTCTTCAATTTCCGTAGAACAGCTATGGCTAAACTATTATACATTCTCACTCTCAGATAATTTAAGAGGAATAGGATTATTTGCTCCTTTAATAAACTTTTACGCTGGGAACGTTCTCTTTTCTTACATTTTCTCTTTCTTTTTACCAGTTTTCGTTATTCTATCTTTTTTCTACTTGTTCTTTAAAATCATACATACAGATGCTATTTTCTATTTCTTTCTATATTCTTTCTTAGTAATTTTTATGTCTTCTTATGTAGTAGTATTTAATCATGTTTTTAACATTAACCTGATTTATTATCTGAATAATTGGCTAAAGGACACTCCACTATTCCCTTATATGTGGGTTATTCTCCCAACTTATTTAAGTGAGATGATTATAGCCCCTTTATTTCTTACCTTTGTTTACGAAATAAATTTTCTTTTGGCTGAAAAAGGGGAAGTTCAAAGGCTAATTTCCGTAATTATCTTAGTAATGGTAGTTTCAGCTCAGCTAGTCTTTTCCTACCCGTCTTTTGCTACCGGTAACTACGAGTATAATTACATACCTTTGTCTGTACCAGGAAACTTGATCCAAGCCGCTGAGTACTTACACGGTGCTAAAGTAGCAGTTTACGGTACCACAATCTACTATCATGGTAAATACTATGATCCAGAAGTCTTTACAGGTGTTCCTAATTCTGTTTTCCTTCCTTTCTTTAATACTACTCACCTAGGTACTATTCTCGAATATTACGGTGTAGAGTATGTGTTAGCTAACGAGAATCTCTCCTATTTCCTCTCCCAGAAAGACCTTGAGCTTGTTAAGAATTTCAGCGGTATATACGTTTTTAAGAACCTTGATTATAAATCGACTTTTTCCTCAAGAGGTATTTATCTTGTCTACAACGTGAATAATTTAAATGAAGATGTTGCTGCTGTTCCCTATTACTTTTATGTACCTCCAGAATATTTAGCTGGAATTATTGGTGGTAATGAGATATATATTAGGGCGGATGTGTTTCATAATTATAGTGTTAAGATTCCTGCTCAACGCTTGCCCTACCCTACTAATTTTTCATGCACAATTTACGTTAACGCTCACACTCTGCAAATTCTCTCTTCTCTCCCTGGTATTTCACTAATTCAGGTTGGGAATCCTGCAAGCGAGAATGTTTCGGTTACTCCGGGTAAATATGCCGTCCTACTGACTTATGTTTCTTATCCAGAAGGAGGTGTTATTGAAATTTCTAATGGCAGTGTTTCTCTAAAAGTAAATACTGCCAATAATACTCTTTCTGTTGTTTCCTCATATCTGGGTGTTATTTCTACTGAGGAGGGGAAAATAGAGCTTATCCACCCGGGTAATAGGATAACCTATATTGTTAACCTTGAACTTATTCCTTACTCTTTGTGGAATGATACTATTATCACTCTTCATCCTAAGAATGTGACTGTTGTTTCCTATCCTGTTGTTGGTGATGCTATATCCAGCGTTGGTTATAATATTATTCTAGGTAAGGCTGAAATACCTCCAAGCTATCACTTAGTCCCGGTTATTATTCTCAACGTCATTTTCTACGCTTTGATTTTATTTCTATTATTAAGGAGAAAGAGGAGCAATAGTTAACGTTTTTTATTTTTCTCCTTTTCATATTTCTATGAATAAGAAAAAGGTTATTTCTATCGTTAATTTAATAACTTCAATGTCCTTACTTACTTTTGTTACAATAATAACTCATACTGAGTTTATTTTACCCCCTTTCTTAGCAACAGCTGCTACTAAATATCCAGACCCAGATTGGAGGAGAATTCGTTTCTTCAATATTGTGATTTCGTACCTTATATCGTCTGTAATCGCAGTTCTATTTATTTATTTTAATCTTACTGGTTTAGTAATGGCTATCCTAGCTTCTTTCGTTTCATATATTACGGAAGTCATTATTAATATCGAACATCCACCTTCGATTTTAGCATGCTTTTTAGGGGTACTTGAGAAGGTGAAATTTATTTACATTCTTCATCCTGTACTTTCTGGTGTTATTATTGAGGAAAGTGTAAATTACATTCTTACTAAATACGTGGAACCAAAGTTACCATAATATGTTTATTTGGCAAAATAATTTAATTTAATGAGATAAAAATAAAATTTCATAGTAGGTATTTACCAGCTAAGAAAGAAGTTCATTAACTTTAGATGTAAAATATAGTTGCAAACACATATACTTAAGATGTTGAGAATAGCAAGATAATCAAATCATTCAGTATACTTTATTATTGATGCAGTATCATTTTCCCTTTTCTTTCACCAAGAAAAAGATAATATATATAGCCTTTCTAAGAAAGGAGTTCTTTAAGGAATTTACCGGCTATGTAAGCAATGATTATTGACATAATAATCCACATTACTACTGCTGTGTTTATCTCTTGTGATGGAGTATAAGGTGAAAACGAGTAAACTACGTTTGAGTATGCAGGGTTTTCTAATAGAAAGACAATTGAGTACGCTGTATCTGCTGTCATCCAGACAATTATTAGTGAAAATTTTTGTAAAAGTGAGAGTTTTCCACTACCTATTCCGGCTAAAATACCCGCAAGTACTAGCGTTAAATCGTTTAATATCCTATAACTAGTAAAGGCTGCAGCTAAGTTAAAATACATGGGTAAATGCCAGAATACTGCTATTACTCCAGATGGTATAATTAGGAAGGGAGTTCCTTTTATTAGTCTGTATGTGAGTAATAATCCCCCGATAAAAAGTGAATAGTGTGCTAACATAAATAACCATTGATATAAGGTCTCGTAACTCTCTACCACGGGGTTTAGAAATATGATAAGTAAAACAAGAGGGAATATAAAGTGTGTAACTTTTAATTTTTTCTTATCAATTTCCATAAATATAAATTTGAAGTTAAAGTAAAAAAAGTTTTACCTTTTAATCTTTCACATAAACTAGGTAGTGGTACAAGTTTATTGCGTATCCCCATAGGAAGAAGATGACACCTAAATCAATTCCGGCATATGTGCTCTGTACTCCAACACTCGGTAACTCTAGGAATAATGCAAATAGGAATATTGTAATTACAAAAATTACTGGTATTGCAATAAATGCCATTTTCTTTGTTATTGGATAAGTTACTGTACCACCATTTCCGTTATTATTATTGAATGCCCTTACCATTTTACTAACAAAGTGGTAAACTAGAATACCCAATGGGAATAGTGAGAATAAGCCCAGTAAACTAGGTCTTATTATGAAATCTCCAAATGTTCCTGCAAACAGTAATGTTACTACAGATGTTCCTAGAATTGAGGTAGGCGTTATTTTAGGTATTTGTGACGGTGTAGGTACTTTTTCTTTCCTTCTTCTGATTTTATCTGACAGTCCTATGATAACTGCTAAGATTAATGCGGGAATTCCTAAAACTAAGATTTGCTGATTTGTTGGAGCTGGCACACCAGGATATAAGTACCCCCATATTGATAATGCTACCAGTGAATAAGCCAGAACTGACATAACCCACGTCCAGAACTTTCTACTGCTTATATACATTAAGTTGCTGTTTTCGAAGAATGGTATTAGCATCAGAACTACTAAACCTATGATAAGTACTGCAATTACCATAGATGGTAATATTGGTACTCCGTTTGGTAATAAGAAGTCTACGAACTTGTAAAGGAATAAGAAGAACCATGGAGGATATGGTTGAACATTATTTGCAGCTGGGGTAAATGCTTGTGGTGCAGGGAATGGATTAATTACTATCGGTAGCTTTACAATGGAGTTCAAGTTTGCTAATACATCTGGTACAATTAGTATTACTCCCCATGTCATTAATACTAAGGATAACATATATACGAAGTTTCTTGGCCACCACGGGTTAAACTTCTCTTGCTCTTCCTTTGTGTAGTAAGCTGGTACTCTGGGCTTTTCTTTTGCAGATGGTGTCATTCCATATCTCTCAGCTAACATTAAGTGGAACATAAATAGTAAACCAATTAATGCTACCATTATTATGTGCCAACCTAGAATTCTACTGAAGAACTCAGCTCTAACTGCTGGATTACTGGATTGTACTGCATCTATTCCGGGACCAAATAGCCAGCCTACTACTGTAGTAGCACCGGGGAATCCTGTTCCTATAAGTAAGGAACTACCTATATCTACCGCATTTATTCCTAATACGTCTCCTACTAAGCTGTAACCAAAGAATGAAGCTCCTAGTGTTAATGCTAGGAGTAATACTCCAGTAACCCATTGTAATTCTCTCGGTTTTTTATAAGCTCCTTTGAAGAAATTCCTAAACATGTGAATGTAAACTAGGATAATCATAATGTAAGCTCCATAAAGGTGACTGAATAGTATTACAGCTCCATATGGTATATCATTAATTATTGTTTGTGTTTGTTGATATGCATTAGCTGGATTATAAAGGAGGAGTAAGATTAACCCAGTAATCACTGTATATGCGAAACTTGCAGCTACTAATCCTCCAAGCCAATATGAAACATTATACATGTAGTCGGGAGTTCTAAATAGTGGTGCTTCGTTTATCCCTATTCTGTCAAGGATTGCATCAAAAAATCCTGACTTCTTTTGTTGTTGTTCTTCTTTCCTCTCTTGTCTCTCCTCCATTTACTTCACCTCTTTTACCATATCCTTTCCATTCAAGGAAAGGGTAAAACTGCTTGGAGGGAATGTAGAAACTTGAGTGGTAGAAGGTGTTGCTGTTTTTATATACTCTGCTATCCCAGTGGCAATTGTTATTACTAACCCTGGTATTCCTATCTCTGCTAAAAATGACATTCCATCCATATACGGTGTAAACATTGGTGGGTAAGCAATTACTCTTCTTAGTAAGCCCAAATAGCCTGCTATACTCATAAGGTAACCAATTGTTACAAATGGTACTGTCCAAACTATTAAACCGGCTACCATAAGTTTTCTAGCTTTTTGACTAAAGTTAAGATTCGGGTTAGAAACTTTAAGTAAATCAAGAAATACTCCAGTAAATCCTACAAGTATTAGAGTCCAGATTATAAGGTGGAAATGTCCAACAATGTAGTATGTATTGTGTACTACACCATTTATAAGATTTATAGGTTGTGGTAATGCTTGTACTCCACCAATTATGAAACCTATTAATGCAATTAGAAATGTTAGTCCTAAAGGATCTTTATAATCATATCCTTTAGAAGTTAGTATTGTTAAACCTAGATTAAGTACCGTTAATCCAGAACCACTGGCTAGTAGTAACGTGGATACAGTTATCCATGCTCTTAAATCTACTGGTAATGGAAATGTTTGTAAGTGGTGAACCCATATTAGCATTGATCCTATAGCTAAAAGGAATATGTTCCATCTTGCCCATTTCTCACTAAACAAAGGTCTTTTTGCATAAATTGGTATATAATAGTATAAGGCCCCAAATAAGGGGAATGGTACGTAATAGACTACTGGGTGTCCATAGAACCAGAACAGTATAACCCAAAGTAATGGGTTTACTTTAACAAGGCTGGGGAACCATATTGCTGCTGTATACCATAACTCAGCAGCTGTTAATGCTGGTAATGTTATTGCTATAACTAAAGAAAATGCTACACCATAGGCTGCGAAAATGTTTATCTTTTTGTCTTTTGGTTTTGTTAGATATGCATCAATAACTAAGACTAATGCAGCTATTGAAGCACAAGCACTGTTAAGTGCTAAGGCTAAATAAGCAGCCCCCATCATTGCACCGTGATAAAGTCTAAATGCTTGGAATACTGCATTATCTTCTATAGCTAGTGGAGGATACATGTACCATGCTGTATCTGGGCCTCCAAAAAGTGCAAAAGCCAGAGCTAAATTAGAAATCCAGAACATAGCGGTAATCAATCTTCTGTGAACTACTGAGAGTCCACTTTTATACATAGAGAATATTATTATTCCTAAAGCAGCGTCTGGTACCAATCCCAACATTGCACTCCATCCGTGTATTGTTAGCATTGTATAGTAGATAGGTCCTACAGATGGTGAGTTAGCGTCATACGTTAAGTAAGTTCTTAGATTCATAGCAGCAGTTCCTAGAATTATGAGCCATGTTACTGAACCTAAAATATAAAGCCATACTAAACCTACAGTATCTTTCGGGTTTACTACTTTTTTTGCTTTGTTTATAAATTCAACGAGTGAAATTGTAATTCTATCCAAAATTTCCCAAATATTCATTTTTTACATCACCTCTAATGTTCCAGTGAAATAAGAGAAATTATATGCGGAATATTCCGAATCCCTCCAAGTGAAATTACCTGGAGTCGGGGGTGTTACGAAATATATGTAACTTGGAGTTCCAGGAACTGCATTAACTTGCACAACACCATCTGGGAGTCTTAAGTAGAAACCTGTTATTACTTGAGGTGAATTTAAAATTATAACTACCGGTTCGCTTGTATTTGCTATTATTAAGTCTGGTTGGAATCCGTTTTGCTGGGTTATTGTCATATTAACTACTAATATCCCGTTAACAACTTCATATGATTGACCGGATGGAGGATGAGAGTTGAAATATAATACTGCCTGTTGTGCTTGTTTTGGTAAACCAGAAAAACATGGTAGTCCATATCTGTAACTTGTGCTTGTTCCATGTGTAACTCCATATATGTTCCATCCACTAAAAATTGCTACTAACGTTAACATCACTACAAACCATACTAACTCTGCATGTTCTTTGATAAAGCTCATTATAATCATGACTATAATAGTTAATAGAGTTTAAAAACATTATTTTTAATAACAATCAAGTTTGCAATATTTTCATTAAAAAGTAGTGTAGTATAATTTACTAAAGCTAAAAAGTTTATTTTAAATAAATAACTTTTTAATATCTTTAGTTAAAAAGAATATTCGAATAGTTAATAAAAATTTAAAAAATTGTATATGAGTAAAGTTTTTATATATGCAAAAATAACTCAAAACATGTAGAGAGTATGAAGGACAAAATCATTATAAAAAGAGACGACTTTATATTTGCTAAGAAACTTTTATGGAAAATGAGGAGTAAAAACTCAAGGTTTGATACTAAAGAATTTATAAATAAAGGGAGGGACTACCTATATAATTATGCTGAACAGAATGTTGGTCCCCTAGATCCTTCAAAGAGAGCTTTTCTTAAAGGCTTACTTATTGGTATTGGTGTTTTTGCTGTGGCTTCTGCGATTCCATTAATCAATTCTCTTAATCCACAAGAAATATACTTAAAGACTTTTCCATGGATGATTATTGTGGATTCTAACGGAAATCCAATAGAAGCATCTAAGATACCAGTTAATGACCCAGCAATCTTGCTTTTTGAATACCCCATGTTAGGTGATATAACTTTTCTAATTAACATGGGCGATGAAAACAATAATCCTGTAGCGGTACCTCCAACAGAAGTTCTTATTCCAGAGACTGGCAAGACTTATCATTTTCCTGGTGGAGTAGGGCCCTATAAGTCAATAGTTGCATATAGTGCAATTTGCCAACATTTAGGATGTGTACCACCAGAAATACACTTTTACCCACCACAGTACTTTAAAGTTGGTGGTACAACTCCAAATTATATTCCGCCAGATGCTTATCAAGCTGCACAGGCTGCTAAGGCTATAAGTATCATACATTGTGATTGCCACGGTTCAACTTATGACCCATGGCATGGAGCAGCTGTACTTACTGGACCTACAGTAAGACCACTTCCTTATGTGCAACTATACTGGGACTCAAACACTGATTACTTATATGCTGTTGGAATGAATCTTAATGCACCGCCCATTATGGATCATTCATCCGATTTAGAAGGAGTAGCTTATCTAGATGGATACGATGAAGAAACTGGTTGTCCCAAATTATTATTAAAGAAAGGCCAAGCTGTAACAAATTGTTACACTACTTTGGAAGATTTTGGTAATACTTTCCAAGGTGGTTCATCATGAGCAGATTAGGTTTGGCTATAGTTTTATTAATATTCGGTGCAACTGCAGCAATGATAGGTTTTTTAGTTTATACGATTTTGTGGGACTCTTCACCCATTAGGGAAATATTACCATTACTGTTGAGGTGAAAAAGTGAAATTCCCAGCAAGGATTATATTATTAATTGCTACCTTAGTATTCTTTTTTGTAATAGCATTACCGCTGAATTATGCATTATCTTCTGTCATAGGAGTTGAAAACGCTACTGCTGTACTAGCAGCAATTTATATTATCTTAACTGGTATAACGTTTGGGCTAATTTTTTACAAGGACTTCTACTAAATTTTAAAGTTAAATTTTTTATATCCCTTTTTCTTATTATCTAACATGGCAAAATCTTTGTTAGATTCGTATAATTCTTTAGCATCAATGTTTTCAAAAAACCAGTATACTCCTGCATTAGCTGCTGCTCAATTAGCGTGTTTAATTATCCTTTATGTAGCAGGAATGGATATTGCTATTTACAGACTTCCATTACTGGGTCCACTAATCACTGCACATATTTATGCAGCCGCTTTTGCCGTAATATTTGCAATTGCCATTTATGGTTCAGCAACAAGAGCTAATAATACTACCCTTAGAGTCCTTGCAGTGCTAGATATAATTTCTGTACTTGCAGCAGCATTTGAAGGACTATTTTATTTTGGTGGTTTTGTGATTCCAGACTACGCTTTAGGAATGGGTGTTGGTTTTATCTTTACTGTTGTTTTTGCTTCAGTAATAATGTTTTATTCAATTAGAAGATAATTATAAAAGATATTTTATTTTTATTAAATGACGTATTTTAACGAAACATTTATTTATATGTTTTTCATTAATCTTATATGATAATTATGACACAGTCTGTTACTGGGAGAAATACCCCTGTTCTTATTGCTTCAACTGTTGAAACTATTTTACTTATGGGCGCTTTTATAGCAGGTACAGCAACAATGTTGAATGCCCAATTTCCCATTAGCCAGACATGGATGGCTGCGTTGCTTTCATCCCATCTAAGCTTAGGGCTTCTAAGTGGTTTAGGTGCAGTTTTACTATTTACCTTGTCATACTTAAGTGATAGAAAAGATCTCTTTCGTCTTTCGTTAATTACAGTAATATTTGTTGCATTAGCGGCTGCTGGTGGTTTAGCTTTTTATGCCACTTATAATTATGCCTTCTCTTATGTTATGGCATTATCATTATTAATATCAATTATATGTTCTTGTGGGTGTTTAGTGTATTCTTTATAGGGGTTTTTTATGCCTGCAGTTCCAATTAATTTTTTACTTAATGTAATTCATGGTTTTTTCTCTCTCATATATTTTGGTGCTGTGTTAATATTTGGTATATTTGGACCTAAGCTTTCTAAATTATCTGAGGGTACTGTATCAGATTTAATGTTAACTGTTTTTCCAACTTTAATGAGTTTTATTGAGGCTTCAGGGATGATAACTATAGTATTTGGCGCGGGCGAATTCTTCTTTTATATGATAGGATATTATAAAGATGGAGGTATAATAGAAGTAGAAAGGATTCTTTTCTCTACAGATTGGGGTTTGTGTGTCTTTATAGGAGGAATTCTAGGAATTATAGGGTTTTCAATAGGATTATATATTGCTAGTAACTTTGAAAAAATGTTTAAGTTATATAGATCACTTGATCCCTCCGTAGCTGATGAGATAAGAATAGTGCAAAACAAGATTCGTCTTTATTCAATTATAGGTTTAGCCTTCCTTACATTGACAGTAATTTTCATGGTTTTAGCAGTGTCTTTCTTACCATTACCTAAAGAGGTAATGACAGCTAATTAAGTAATAATTTTTATTATTTTATTTAATGTTTATCATTATAATTTAAATTTGTCCGTTTAACTCTGTACATATACAGAAATAGAAAAAAGAAAAGAGTTCTTATTTGAAATGCTCATTTATCTTTTTCCAATCTTCCTCACTTAATTCCCATCCTAATGCTCCTACATTCTCTTCTAAATGCGAAATATTGCTACTCTTAACTATAGGTACTAAACTAGGAATTCTAATGTACCAATTTAGAGCAATTTGTATAGGAGTTTTGTTATATTTCTTTGCTATTTCAGAAAGGAATTTATCATTTTTTATTCTTCCTTTCTCAATAGGTGTATATGCTAAGTAAAGTAATCCTTTTTTGTTAGCATATTCTAAAGTTTCTTCGTCTCCTCTATCCCATAAACTATAATGGTTTTCTACTGCAGCTATCTCGTATTTTTTAACACATTCAGAAGCTTTCTCAATTTCTCTCCATTTGAAGTTGCTTAATCCAAAATATCTAATTACTCCTTTATCAACTAGGTCTTCAAAGGCTTTAATAGTTTCACATATTGGTACATTTGAGGGCCAATGTAAAAAGTAAAGATCAATATAAGTACCAAGTCTTTTTGAACTCGCAATTGCGGATTTTAAAACATCCTCATATTTAGCATGATTAGGCCAGACTTTTGTAATAATAAAAAGTTCTTCTCTCTTAAAATTCTTAATAGCTTTTCCAACAAGTTCTTCCGCATGTCCATTTCCATACATTTCGGCAGTATCTATTGCTGTAATTCCAAGTTCTATTGCTTTTATAATCGCTTTTATATCATTTTCATCATTTGAATAATCTGTTGACCAATAACCTCCTCCCATTCCCCAAGTTCCTAATGCTAATGGAGAAATTGAGAACCATTTGAACTTTTTCATACCACATTTTTTTATCTTTTAAGTTAATAAGGGCATGCCTGGGTCTTCTCTTGTGGAACTTCGTAAATTAAATAAGCTGGGATGAATCTAAGCAGAAAAATAACGATTCTAGTATAATAGAAAATTTATATTATATCTTTTCAAGGGGTTCGATTCTATCTTTCAATATAATTGAAGATTCATATTTTATTGTGATATAAAAAGACGACTTTAAATCTAATCCTACTATTTCAGTCACTTCTAAGTTTTTTCGTAAGATGCACATTAATATTGTTATATATCATGAAAATTCTCTACAGAATTAGAAATAAGAAAACCTATTAAGTTCTTATTTTGATTTTGAAGAGAAATAAAAATACAGAATTATATTATTTAGAAAATTAAAGGAATAACTTACTAGATAATTTTTCTTTGAATAGAAAAAGTATATTTACTAGAAGAAATTCTTTTCTAATTCCATTAGCTTATTCGTTTCCAGATTTTAACCTCTTTGTCTTTATAAAAAGACTTGAATCATTAATGTATCCTTAAATTCTTAAATAATTTTAAGAACTTATACAATTTTTCTGTTTGTAATGGAACTTGAAAATATAAGGAGACTGGTAAATTTCTGCTATGATAAAGCTCACGATCCAGTCACTATTAGACGTTGCATAAGCTCACTGTTCTTTGAGATTATTCTATTTATTGCAGATCGTTTTCCGTGTCGCAAGGATGAATTATTTAGAAACCAAAACGGAGTTTATAATGGGTTAAGTGAAATAAGGTTTATCGGTAGTTTAATGTCTCTACTAGAGAGCTCTAACAAATTCTCTCTCTATGAAATAGACGATTTTGTTAAGTTTTTGAGGTTGATAGCACTATATCGGACACTATTAGATCACTTCGGAGGGTTTAAAAAAGAGTTGATTAAGAAAAATTTTCACAAAATTAGAACATTTGAAGGAGAAATAGATGTTAGTACAATCAATATCCCTAATGAGCTATCACGTTATGAACTTATTAATATATTAATAGAAGTCGAAAGATGGCTGGAATTTTTACGGAGGCTCTCTACCTAATACTTTGCGGGCGTATTTTTCAAATTCTTCTAATGATAAAATCATACCATATAAGGAATCAGCAAAACTTCTTACATCAGTGTTATAAAATCTTTTATAATCTTCAACTACACTATTTCTGATCTCTTTCCTAATTTCTGGTGGGGCATTACTATCAATTATTATACCTAAGTACGTAACCTTTAGATCTACACTATAACCTTTATCTCTTAACCTACCAATGAAGTCTAATAAAAGTAAAAGTTCTAGATGTGCATTATCAAAACCAACTTCTTCAATCTCCTCCTTCAAAAATCTCTCAATTACATCAATATCTGGTAATTTACCCCTAAGCTTTCTTATAATACCTTCAATCAGATGAGATTTCGCAGGGTAAAAATAGTTTAGGTTATATATAATATTCCAGTTATATATGGAGAGAAGTGTGATGGAATAAATTATCGAATCTTCTTTAGGAGATTTTAGCACATTGTAAAGTTGATGATTATCTGTATTAGTCTTTAGCATTGCATACAATAGGTAGTCAAAAATTCTTAATTGCTGTGTTGGCGTGAGCAATTTTAGCCTCTCTATTACATAATTTATATGGATAATCCGAAGCTCTGAGCTGAAATTGTCATCTAAGGCTATCTCTAGATTTGCTTTTGCAATCCTGTCATCGACATCCAAATCTAAAAATGTCAGTAATTTCATATGTGTATTTATTGAATTTGTAAATAAATGTTTTGTAGAGAAATACTCCTAGCTCCTAGATCTACATTCTTTAAAAAGGTGTCACTCGGCTTATAGGAGATTTCTTTTCATAATACGCGAGTAGGGAAGATAATATACAATCTAGAGTAAAATTGAGAGAAATCATTGCTAACCATCTTTTAAGTTAATAAGGGCATGCTGGGTCTTCAGCTAATGGATCACCGTAAACTGCATAGGCTCTAGCTCTACTTCCGCCACAAATATTTGAAAATGCACAAATACCGCATTTGCCTTTAAGTTTTCCAGCTTTAATCATTTTCAGTAATTCTGAATTTCTGTAAACATCTATTAATCTGTCTTCCCTTACATTACCTAATTTTAATGGTAGAAATCCGCTTGGATAAATATCCCCATTATATGAGATAAATATTACTCCAGCTCCATCCCTTGTTGGTAATATGCTTTTATCTACTGGTGATTTAGACTCTCCCAATAGTTCTTTAAGTTTTCTAATTAACTCATTTTTTACCTCTTTGTATTCAAGCTTTGCTCTTCTAAAAAATGGAGCCTCAACAGTTCTAACTACGATGTTATATCTACTTACTTCCACAAGAAAATCTATAACATCTTTGTATTTTTCTCTTGGGATATCTAATTCTAGAGTGCCTCTGCCTACTGGGATTAAAAAGAATACTTCCCAGACTTTTACTCCCAAATCTTTAAGAAGCTTAGCGATGTAAGGTAATTCTTCATAACTCCTTTTCCAAACTAGGGTGTTTACTTGTACCTGAATACCATACTTAAGTCCAAGCTTAATACCATTAATAGCGTATCTGTAGTTGCCAAAACCTCTAAGCCAATCATGTGTTTCTGGTTTATAGCCGTCTAGGCTTATTGACATATAAAGTGCTGAGTTTTTTATATTTTTGATTGTATCTTCATTAAGTCTGTATGAAGGTGCAGGTGCAATGGAAACTATTAAGCCTAAAGATTTCGCATAATCCATTAGCTCAAAAATGTCGTCTCTCGAAAGTGGATCTCCACCGGTAAATACTACGACTACTTTGCCGAATTGGGATATTTCTTCAAGTAGTTTCTTTCCTTCTTCAGTTGTTAGTTCTCCTGGCAATGGTTTATCTATGGCATTAGCTCTACAATGTTTGCAAGTTAATGGGCAAGCTTTTGTTACTTCCCAAAATACTAGATGCGGAGCATCTTCAAAGGGCATAACGGATCATCTCCATAAATGTTTCCAGACCAATAATATGCTCTAGCCCTATCTCCTCCTTTACAGTAAGTTTTATACTCACAAGTAGCACATTTCCCCGTTAAGTATTTGTCAGTGTTAACAAAGAAGTCTGGAATGTTCTGAATGATCTCTTTTAAGGGTTTTTCTCTAACGTTACCTAACTTATAAAAGTCTATGAACTGGCAAGGATAAACATCACCGTTAGGATAAATGGATATCATTTTTCTTCCACAGCCTCCACTATTTTCAACGAATTTTAGATAATCCTCTAGCTCCTTTTCATCTTTAGCTAATATTTTAGCAATATAAATTCCGTCAAAGGGAGCTAATGTTGTTTCAATTTCAATTTTTCCCTTTAATTCCTTTGCATATTCTATTAATTTATCCATGAGTTTCCTATATTGTTCTGGCGTATACATCCAATCTTTTAATTCTTTACCTCTGCCACTTGCAGAAATATGATAGAATGTTATCCTTTTTACACCTAGATTTAGAGCTAGTAGTATGTAATCATCGATTTGATCAATATTCCTTGAGGTTATAGTGAATCTTAGACCCACGTTAAGTCCTGCTTCTATGGCATTTTTTATGCCTTTAACTGTTAAATCAAATGCTCCTTCGACTCCTCTGAATTTATCATGAAATTCTGGGTAAGGACTATCTAAACTTATTCCGATATATAGAAAACCAATTTCCTTTAATTCTTCAGCAACTTTTTTACTTATTAACGTTCCATTAGTAGATAACGCAAGTTTTAACCCTCTTTTTGAAGCGTATTTTGCTATTTCGAAAAAATCTCTTCTCATTAAAGGTTCTCCACCACTCATAATAAGTAAGGGAATCTTAATTTCAGCCATTTGATCTACGAGGTTTATCGCTTCATCTTTAGTTAATCCGTCATCTCCTTGCGGTGATGCACTTATGTAACAATGTAGGCACTTTAAATTGCATTTATACGTCATATTCCATGTAACTACGGGTCTAAATACCTGACTAAATTTACTTGGGTTTTTCGGATTATATTCTCCTTTAATCGTAAAAGATACAGTACCACTATTCGATACCAAAACGCTAATTGGAATCATTAATTATAAATTTGATATAAAGTTTAAATTTCGCATGTTAAATAGTTAGGCGTAAAAATAATTAACTTTGTTAATCACTTTCATACATCAGTTTATCTATGCTCTCCGAGATTAGCTCCATGTCCTTTCTTATTTTGTCCTTCACTTCTCTTATTTCATTTTCTTCTAGATTGATTAGCTTATAAGCTGACATGAATTCTAACATATTTAAAAGATCATCTAAAAACTCATATAATTCTTGTAATTGAACTGGATCATTATGATTTATTTTAATATCTAATTTCGTATTATATTTAATTATTGAGAGTATGTGTTGAATATCATATATGTATTCTGGTAATACGCTTTCCATAACATTTAATTCTCTTCATGATATATTAATTATTATGGCTTATTCTTCTCCTTCTTAAAATAAATTCTTTTCAACAGTTATCGTATTATTTAAGAAAAATTTTTAAATAGTTTTTAATCTGGATAAGGTTAAACTAAGGATTTTTTAAGAGAAAACTTTAAAAAGAACTAAAATGGAGTTTTCTTTCTTTTTATTTCTTCAAGTTTTTTCTCGAACTCCTCTACCCATTTAGATACTTTAACATCATCTGGACATCTTGCCGGAGTAAAAGCTTTTATGTCAAGTATAGGTGTTTCTTCAAATAAATCTAAATCTTCTACATGAAGTAAATTTTCCTGTCTTTTTATCAATCTAACTATAGATATAGCTATGGGATTAGGTCTATGTGGTGAATCGGTACAGAAAACTCCTACTTCTGGTAAATCTTCAAGTCTGAAACCATATTTTAGAAGACCCCTAGGTCTTACAATAAGTGTATTTCTTTGCTCTTCAGACACTTTATTAAGCCATGATATCACAATTATGTGAGAGAACTCCTCTAACTTATATAATCCTTGTATATATTCCTTATATATTTCAATAATTCCTTTTCCATCTTTATTTTCTCTTA
The DNA here is from genome assembly GCF_000011205.1 of Sulfurisphaera tokodaii str. 7. Taxonomy (NCBI): domain Archaea; kingdom Thermoproteati; phylum Thermoproteota; class Thermoprotei; order Sulfolobales; family Sulfolobaceae; genus Sulfurisphaera; species Sulfurisphaera tokodaii. The sequence goes on along the minus strand of NC_003106.2, from coordinate 145,677 downwards.
CTATACCAATATACTTAAGCATAATATAAATTAGGCGGAAAAATATTAAATGATTTCAATCGTAACGTAAAATCTTTTCTTTCTTCCCTCGAATATTAGGGTAGCTTGAGTACCATCTAACTCACCGTTTTTTAATCTAAATTTTCTAATATATGGATAAAGAAAAGAAGCTAATTGTGTAACTGTGAGTGAATTGAAAGTTATTGTTCCGGATTCTGTGTATAAAGTTAAATTAAATTTATGTTTAGGATTAAGTATCTGAGATAAACTAACTCTTTCTTTCTTCATAAATAACTCTACGATTAGGTGGATTATAAATATATTTCCTAATCTTTAAAATGGAGAATAATTAACATCGTGAATTACTCTCCTAACTTTAGCTTGTTGAATTCCTTTAGGCTTACTTAATAGAATTCCATGGCGATAAGACTTACAATCTAGTTTAACGAAAATAAATTTCTTTAACATAATAATTTAAGAGAATATAGTCATGATTGACCTATATTAAAAATTTTAAATAATCTAAAAGAAATTTGATATAGTAGTTATATATGTATGTATATATTATAAATATTTTTTCGATATGCCCAATTTTATTCCAGTTATTCCCAATGTGTCCTTTATTAAGTATAGGAAGTAAATGTATGCTATTGGAAGAAAGATTGCTGAGAACTGCAAATTTATAAATCTAGTAAAGAATGCAAAGAGTAAAAGAGGGATTATGTAAACGACTTTTTCGTGATTGTATCTTGCTGTAGAATAGGTAATGCATGAAAAGAATAACGGAAACATAACATCTAAGAAAAATGCATGAGACAAGTCTCCTAAATATAATGCAGACATTGAAGCTAAAGAAACTAAGATTACTGATATGGAAGTCCAATTTATCCTTTTTATTCCTTTTCTCATCAAAAACGCAAAATAATATACTAACGCAATTGCTAGAAAGAATGGTAAAAACATGGAGATAATTAATAGAATAAGGACTGGTATTTGATATAGCCCAAAGAATGGTTTTACTCCTAGTGTTGCTGTAAAAACTCCTATATTTACCCCTAAAATATAAACTGCTAATGGTATTATCAAACTCCAATAATTTATATAGAAGTACCATAATATTGCAGATAGAAACGGAGAAGATAATACTAAGGTACTAACTGGGAATTTGCTCCCATAGCTTTTCACGTCTTTGAGTGCCTTAATTTCTGTAATTACTAGTACTATAGAGGCTAAAAATTGAAAGTAATGTGATATTGGTATTGCTAAAAGGATTAAGGCTAAAATATGAAGCGGTAAGTAATTTTTAGCTGGAAAGAATAGTCTCTGTATCATTCCGAAATATAACGAATATGCGCCAATCATCATAAAGTATGGGTGATAAAACGGAAATTTAATGAGAGATATCCCTCCCAGAAGAAACATTATTGTTGATAAATAAATGTAGGGTACGTTCACTCCCCAAGGTTCTATTTCCTTGATAGTCATGTTTTTGTTTTTTCTTTTCACGAATTAATATATGTAGCCTAACATTTTAGGTTTTGAGTCTTTGGCTAATGGTTTTATACCTTATCCTATAAAATACTCAAGATATGAGAAAAATTACCTCTCTTACAAGTCTTAAGGTATTATTGAAGAAGGATAGGATGATTATAAGGGTTCTTCCCTACATGGAAAATTTAGTCAAAAAATATTGTCCGCAATGTGTTGAAGTTCCTAGAGAGTTCAATAGTGTTGAAGAATTACAGAACTGGCGCGATTATATAAAATCTAAATCAACATATAAGATAGTAGGTAGAAGTTATGTAATTGATTTACTTTTAAACAAGATAAATATCGGTGAAGGTGACCTAAAAATAAGAGGGAATATATTAACTATATCTCCTTATAAGGCAATAAGTTATGTTTCAAAAAAAGTAAAAAATAAAGAAGATACACCTAAAATACTTGATTATTCTATTCTTATTCTAAAAGGTTATTCTACGTATATTCCAGCACTTCTAACCGAAGGTATAAAATTATCCAATATGAAAAAAATTGATGAATCGTTAAAGATCTTTAATAAGTTCAGAAGGATATTGTACATAAATGAGAACCAATTTCACTCTCCACAAGAATTACTAAAAAATGTGTATAAAGGTACTAATTTACGTGAGGATTGGGAGAAGCTCTCGCCAATATGGAAGGAGATAATTTATTACCTTATTGATTCTTCATTAGGTTTATTACCCGGTCAAGCAAAGAGAGAATTAAGTATTTTTGATTATTCTACAGAAGAAGAAGATATCTCAACAATCCCTTATCCAGAGTATGTTGATATTGTAAACTTAGCCGTAGCTGAACTGATGAGGGGGAATAATGTTGTACTCTTAGGTAATTTAAAGACTGGAAAAAGTACTATAGCTGAATTAATAAGAAAGAGGTCTTTAGAGCATAAACTCCAAATTGACTTGGTGGATTATCATGATATTAACGGCAATTACACTAGTATAGAAAAATTGAAAAGTGATAGAAAGAGAACTCTTTATGTACTTACTGAGGACTTATTTCAAAGCTTAGAAATAAATAACGTATTTAAAATCTTTACAAATGAAAGATTTATTTATTCTCTATCAAAAGACAAGGGACTAACTTTACGATTAGATGAAAGAATTGCCGCAATACCTATGCATTATATAATAATGTTCCAAACTGATAACATAGAAACTACTGTTAGTAAAGCACTAGAAAATTTCTATTATGATTACTGGGAATATGTATACAATGTAATATTTGATGCTGATCCGAATAAAATACTATGGTATTCTCCTATTTTAGCTATCTATGATCATTACAATACCTCTATACCTGTAAAAATTTCGTTACTTGTTCTAAAGAGCACTGGGAGGAAAAATGTAAATGAAAATGATTTAATACTTAAATGGTTCTCAAAATGTAGTATTCCCTTTAAAGTTCCAAGATCTTCGGATTATTACACTGATGTTTTAGATCAGGTAGATGTTAGCAACTTACTGAGAAAGATTAGTGAGGAAATAGCTAATAGTATTAGAACAAATGAGGCTGTCGATAACGTATTAGAAGTCTATTCTTATTTAACCATAAATGAAGGAAATGAACCTATTATAGTACCAGAACTTAACAGATACTTTGATAATAATCTCTCCTTTATGAAAATTATATTACCATACATCATGGAAAAGATAAGAGACAAAATTGATATAGAAAGATACTGTAAGGAACTTAGTTATACGAAACAACCCTATGAAACTTTAGCAAGAATTAAAGGAATATTAATGAGGGGAACAGAAGAAAATTGCTACTCACTAGCAATAGATATACTTTTATCTGCATCTAAAAACGGCAAGGTTGAATGGATAAGATTCGTTTTAGATGATATCTTAACTAATATTAATTACCTTAAAAAAACTTCATATAAAATTATTGCAATGCTTTTCAATTATTTGAAATATTCTAGGGATGATATAGATAAAATAAAGAAAATATTTTATAATGTGGAGAATGAAAGTAAATATTCTATATTTTTAAAATCTCTTCTTGATTACAATGACGGTTCGCTAGATGATCTTAGTTTCGACAATCCTTTATGGGCAACCTTAGGTTATGGCTTTCTCGGTATATATTCCCTTTCTAATCATGACTTGCTAAAATTAGCAATGATATATGATAAGTTTAGGAAAAGTTATTCTATTGTTAAAAGTAATAAAATAAGTACTGATGATCCGCATTTAAAGGATTTCTTTCCTATAAACAACGGAATCCATGATTATATTGATGAACTTAAGGATAGATTAGATGCTGGTATAGGTTATACTTTACTTCTAACACATCCAAAGGAGGAGTCAGCTAGGGCTACAATAGAATTGGCTGAAAAATTAATGCTTAATTGGTATACTAGGATAAAGAACAAGCTAAAATCTGGGAAAATTAAAGATGAGGAAGCTATGGATTTACTTAAAATATATCAGATAAAGTTAATGAAGAGTTTGATATCTGGAGGTAAATATGAATATAAATCAGTGTTACAAGACATAACAGAGCTAGAAAATTTATCAAAAATGGTTTATGAACCGGATGTAAAAGGGTCTTTATCTATAGCTTCCTATATAGCAAAAAGAGTACTTGGGATGGAAGAAAAGCCTAGATTATTTAGCGGTACAACACTTGACCTCCTTATATATATATCCTCGGAAATTTTACTTGGAGGTGAAGATAAAAGCAAATTCTTCGATTTTATAGCAAATCAGATAAAGAATAAAGAAGAGGGAATAGATAAAGCGTTGGTAGGAATTATAATAAGTGTAATAAGAAATGATAAGAAAGAGTTAGATAAAGCCCTAGAATATGCAAGGGAGAACTATTATTCTGTGATGTTAGAGATACTATCAAGGTATGTTAACGATAAAAAAATGTTTGTGGTAGCACTCATACCTTATATAGGTATGTGGCATTTTTTAGGTGGATAAAGTCTGAGGTTTAAAACTACACTTTTCTTCAATCTTTCCTTCTAACGCATCTTTTAGATACACATAAGGATCTTTAACTTCTCTCATATGCTTTCCACTACCTCCTCTTAAGATTTTAACAACCTCACTTAACGCACTTAAAGCTATTTCCTCAGCAGTCTTAGCATTAAGATCTAAACCAAGAGGGGAATAAAATTTCTGTTTTAAAGTTTCTATATCTATTCCTCTCTTTATTAGCTGAGCAATTGTATATGCCGCCCTCTTTTGGCTTGCTAGGAATCCAACATATCTTGCTTTATTAATGGCAATAAATGCGGCGTCAACGTCATAAGGTTTTCCTCCTTCATTAGCTATAATCACAAATGAATCTTCTGTTACCATTTGATCTAAAACGCCTAAAGTATTAGAAATGAAATTTACTCCAGCAAAGTCTTCTTCATTAATATCATTATTACCAATTACAGCTACTAAGTATCCCATTGCTGTAGCAAGTCTAGCAATTGCCTTTGCTATCAAACCGGAACCAACTATTATTAATGAAGGTCTGGGTTCTACTACTTCTGCAATAATTTTCTTACCGTTAACTGTAGCTTCTACTCTTCCTTTTTCTAATGCTTCTTTGGCAATTTTCTCATGCTCCTTATATCCAATTATTAGCTTATCTTCAACGAACACACTTCTCTTTCCTTCTTCATTTACTAAAACAACTCTTTTTCCTTCAGAAGTGAGCTTTGCAATTAATGGAAAGATCTCACAAATGGATGCCATACGTTATATTTGATGGTTGCAATATAAAATTTTTTAATCAAACTAGTTCAATATCTTCTATGAGAATCGAAGAAAAAGTTAATTTGCTTTACAATGCATATAAAGAGAAAAAAGTAGTAGAACCTTTCGAAGTAGGGAAAGAAGAAGCAGAAAAGATTTTTGCTCTTTTTACTGAGAGGTTAGTGAAAGATGAAGGGTTTGGCGGATATAAGATATCTTTTGTTACACCAGAGTCATTAAATAAATTTAATATTAAAGAACCGGAGTACGGAATACTAACACAAAGAATGATTGTAAAAGACAATAATATTACGATTCCTTTTAAATACGCATATGCGGAAATAGAGGTCATAGTAAAAGCAAACAGGTGCAGAGAAGATAATCTAAATTCTTGCATTTCAGAAACTTATCTAGGAATAGAAATTCCAATGACTAGATTTAATGCTCCTCTAAACAGACTTACTATTTTTCAATTAAAAGCTGATGATATGGCTTCTGGTCTAGTATATGTAGGAGAGAGGATTAATAAACAGCCGTCAGAAGTATCATTATATATAGATGGAGAGTTAAAGGCTAAAGGAAAGCCTAATTTCATTTATGGCGACTATATAGGAATGGTAAAATGGTTAATAAAGAAGGTTGGAGAAGTTTCTGGTTATATATCAACTGGTTCTATAGTTGGTCCTATCCCCCTTGATAAGGGGGTTAAAGTTAAGGTAGTTTCTGAAGAAGTTGAGTTAAATGTAAAAACTTACTGATTTATTTTTTCCTAACTATAAATGCCAAAATTATAGCCCCTACTGTTACGAATATCATCGCAATATATGCGGTTTTGGAAATTTGAAGAGATGTTGAAGTCGTTAAATTTTGTTTAATAGGACTGCTAGAAGAAATATTAGTTGAAGTGATAATTGAAGAACTAACTGAAGTACTGGTTTGAGCTGTTGTTTGTGTGTTAGTAGTTTGAGTAAATGTAGAAGTACTTGTACTGGTTGTCGTTATAGTACTCTTACTTATTGGTGGGTAAACTATTACATGAATAATAGTTGTCTCTTCAATTTCTCCCATTAGATTAATTGCTATGACTTTTATTACATAAGTTGAATTAGCTGTAACATTATATTCTGTAAATTCTTGAGTTGTGTTTGCTATAAGAGTATTATTTAAGAAAACTTCGTACCTAGAATTAATTTTCTCATTCCAACTTATTTCAAGAATAGTATAATTGGTATAATGCAGTTGTGTAACAGAGATTGTAAATGGCTGAGGAGCTCGCAATAAGCTTTTAATTTCTAGACTAGAAGTAATGGAGATTTGACTAAGAGATATTTGGGTATTTATCTTTGTTATTATTGCATTTACGGAGCTTGAGTTAACAATTAAGCCTTCTGCAAATAAATATGATGTTAATGAGCTTTCAGAAGATTCATAAATTTCATTCCAATTCTTCATAAACAGAATCAAGTTGATATTTATACCAGTAAGAGAGGATTTTTCAACACTTTCAACTAATATAAAATCGTTGTTTATATACCCAATCGCAACACCATTAAAGTCCTTAACGCTAATTATTTTTCCAGTAGAGAGATTATATAACGCTAGATAACTCGAAGTATTTGTTGCATAGGAAACTAATATAGTATCATTCGAAACACTTACTTGAGATGGTTCAATTCCATTATATTGAGGTATCTGATATACTACATCTCCGTTACTTAAATTTACTACAAAGTATTTGCCTTGAAAAGTTGAGATACTTGAAATTGACAACCCTGACGATATTAAGTTAAAAATAGAAATATTCCCTATAATGGCTAAATTGTCAGAAACTGTTATTGATGAGGCATTAGGAATATTTATACTCACATTTTTTATAACCTCACCAGAGGTAGTAAGGGTTAGTAGATACACGTTAGGACTATTATACGATGCTTTCCATAATGCATATATTGTGTTATTATATATATCAAAATCTTCAACAATTCCACTATTTATCAAGCTATAAACTGTACTCCAGCTACCGTTAAAGATGGCATACCCAAGGCGAGTTTTAGTTATGTTAAAGTGTGGTGATATAGAACTCACACCTGGTAAATAAATGAAATAAAGTTTATCTCCACTAACTTTAGGAGTTGATATAACTAAACCGTTAAGAGGTAGTTCAGGAATATCTATTCCAGATATATATGTTGTAACAGAGGATATGTTAAACTGTATGGACTCACTTCCTAAGTTTACACTCATGTCTCCACTAATTACCACGCAAAGATAAAATATGTGGTTTGAGATTGAGGAAGGTGTTGTATAGATTATGCTGGCAGTAAAAGGTATGTTTGAAAATGAAACTTGAGAATAAGTCGTAAGAGGTAGTAAGAGAAGAACTACAAGTAATAAGTAGAAAATGCCTTTCATAAATTAGTTTAAAAATAACGCATTAAAAAATTATTCAATCTTAGAAACTGGTGGAGGATTTTCTACTCTACCAATTTTCTTCATATACTCCTTATACATACATCTATCTTGAATAACAATTAAACCAGCTTTTCTTGCTTTTTCAGCCGCTTCGTCATTTCTAATCCCTTCTTGTAACCATATTACTTTAACATCACCCTTTTGTTTAACTCTCTCAAGAACTTCATCAACAATTTTAGGAACCTCTGAAGAAGGTCTAAATACTTCAACAACATCAATTTTATCCGGTATCTCTAACAATGACTTATAACTTTTCCTACCTAATATTTCATCAGCTGAAGGATTTACTGGATAAACATTATATCCCTTACTTATTAGAAACTTAGGAACTTGATGAGCAGGTTTGGAAGGATCCTTAGAAAATCCAATTGTTGCTATATTTTTATAATTTTCTAAAATATATTTTATTAATTCATCTTCTGAACTCATACTATAATATGTGAAAAAAAGACTAAAAAGTTTTAAGTAGGACATTCACTTGCTAGAGGTCCAGCAGCTTCGAGTATTACTTGCTGTATCATCTGTGATGCTTGTATTATTTGCTGGAAATTATCTAAATGGGAATAAACATACTGAGGAGAGTAACCAGAGAGAATATTAGGATTAACTATTGGAGTAGTGATTATATATGTACCGTTAGGTCCAGATATCAAGATGGCAAAGTTAAGATGAGGAGGTTGAACATAATATGCTGATGGTTTTCCATATTGCTGTATAGGTACTTGAGTCTCATACTGAATAATATAATTTGCCACTTGTGGGTTTAATCCCATACTTGCATATTCTTCTTTTAGAATTTCTTCTCCAACTGTTACTAATTTATTTTGTGGTATAGGAGTTCCATTATATGAGGCATTTAAGTACTCGTTATAGACATACGCAACATAAAATCTTACTATTGATGTTGGCGTAAAGTTAAGGAATATTAACCCTGGAATATTAGCTGGGTTATGATCCGGGTCAGAATAGTGAAACTCAAAAGTTATATTTCCATAGTTTTTCAACACATTATATATAGCCCAAGATGCTGCTGCACCTACTGGACATCCATACCATGACTGTTCAACAACTATTACCTCACCTTTAGGAGCTAAATCCATATTGCTAATTTTTACAAATTTTCCTGCCGGTATGGTACTTGCGTTACTTAACTTAGATATATAATATATCGAGAAAAAAGCTATAACTAGCACAACTATTACTATAACAGCAATTATAGGTCTATTCATCTTAAATCTTAAATCGAAAATAATTATATAAGTTTTTCCCATATTCTTTTAAAAACTAAAATAATAAGAATTTTCATTCATTTCACGATTTGAGGAAAATTTTAAAAATACATAAAGTTTAGAATTATTTATGGCAATATCATTAGCTAAGAAATACCAAGGGAAATTAGAGATAATGCCTAAAATTCCCATTAGATCTTACGAAGATTTCGCTTTAATCTACACACCCGGAGTAGCAGAACTAGTTAAAGAAATACAGAAGGATGAAAACCAAAGTTTTGAGCTAACCAGCAGATGGAATACCATAGCAATTTTAACAGATGGTAGCAGAGTATTAGGATTAGGCAATGTTGGGCCTATCGCTTCTCTACCCGTAATGGAAGGAAAAGCTTTGTTATTTAAATTTCTAGGGGGTGTTGATGCTTTTCCTTTGCCTATAAAAGTTTCAGATAAGGAGGAATTTATACAAGTCGCTAAAGCAATAGAACCAGCTTTTGGCGGAATAAATTTAGAAGATATTGAGTCTCCAAAATGTTTCTTTATATTGGAAGAACTTCAAAAAACTCTAAATATACCAGTATGGCATGATGATCAGCAAGGTACAGCTGGTGCTGTCCTCGCTGGTTTAATTAACGCAATAAAAATTACTGGCAAAGATAAGAATTCTAAAATAGTCCTTATGGGTGCTGGAGCTGCAAACATAGCAACCGCACAATTATTAATTAAATATGGTTTTAACCCTAAGAATATGATTTTAATAGATAAAGAAGGACCGCTATATGCCGAAAGAGGGGATGTTGATTCTTTAATGTTTAAACATCCATGGAAATATGAGTTAGCCATACAGACAAACAGTGAAAGAGTAAAAACAATTGAGGAAGCATTTAAAGGTGCAGATATCCTAATTGCTGCTTCTTCACCAGAAGTTAGAATAGATAAAAAACTAATTAGAATGATGAATAAGCCTATAGTATTTGCATTAGCAAATCCAATTCCAGAGATATATCCCAATGAAGCCAAAGAAGCTGGTGCAGTAATTGTAGCAACAGGAAGGAGTGACTTCCCGAATCAGGTAAATAATTCTCTAATATTTCCAGCAGTATTTAGAGGAGTATTAGACAGTAGAGCAAAGAAAATCACTGACGAGATGATAATAGCTGCTGCAGAAGAACTTGCCAAATATGCTGAAGAGAAAGGTCTAAGAGAAGATTATATTATTCCAAGAATGGATGAGATAGAAGTATACTATAGAATGGCTGCTGCAGTAGCTACTAAAGCAGTAGAATTAGGTTATGCTAGACTAAAATTATCTTATCGTGAATTTTTAGAATCTGCTAAAGAAAGAATTCTAAGAGCTAGGAGGTTGAGTTTATGATAAGAAAAGCAATTGAAAAAGATATAGAAGTATTAACAGATATGTTTGCTAGAATGTATAGATTAAACGCGGAATTTGATCCTCTACTGGAAGTTCCTCAAGACTTAGAAGAAAAAGTAAGAGAATCTATAAAGAAATCGTTTAATAAAGATGACGTATTATTAATTGTAGTTGAGGAAGATGGAAAAGTAGTAGGCGGGGCAAGAGTATTTATTAGTGACAGGGAATTCTATATCCCACAGAAAGTTGGTATAATTCAAGAAATTTACGTCTATCCATCGTATAGACGTAAGGGTATAGGAGAGGAAATAATAAATTATATAGAAAAAGAATTAAAAGAAAAAGGAATTGATACAGTATTAGCTAGATTTCCGGCAAAAAATGTGATAGCAACCTCATTTTATGTTAAGAAAGGATTTAGGGAGCTTCATAATGAATATATAAGAAATATTGAATAACATATTAATATGGATACATTAGATAAATTAATATTTTATAATATTTTTATAAATCCTAGGATAAGTAAAAGAGAATTAGCTAAAAAGTTGAACCTTAGTCTTTCTTCCTTAATATATAGATTAAATAAGTTGCAAAAATTTATTGAAGGCTATTATACATACGTAGATCCTGTTATTTTAGGGTATAAGAAAGCTATTGTAATACATAATCAAGAAAATATAAGCAATGAAAGTGTGAGGTTTAAATGTATAGAGGGATATATAATTTCTGAAATTTTCGGAGAAGATATTAATAAAGAGATAGAAAAGATAAGTCCTACATTTTATCAAATAATTCCTAATAGAAAATACTCACTATCAAAGTTAGATTATAAAATAATTAACTTACTGGTTAAGAATCCTTTAATAAGTGACAAAGAAATAGCAATACAACTAGGGAAAAGCTCAAAAACAGTAAATAGGCATTTAAGCTTTTTAATTTCTAATAACTTTGTAAAGATTGTCCCAAGGATAGATATAGCAAAGTTAGACTTCCTATTATATTCTATTATTTCGCAAACAATTAATAAACAAATTAAACATATTTTCAAATATCCTCCAATTTACATTGGATTCGCGGAAAATTTAGAAGAAATAGTTAAACTTAGTAAATTTGGAAAAATTTCAATAAAATCCGAGTATAAGGTAAATAATTGGATATTCAATGATCAAAAGTTTAGAACGCAATTTTATCTTAATTGACGAGAATTTTCTAATATGAAATACGCTTTTATAATATTTTCAGATCCAGATATAAGATCTGAATTAGTAAAAGCTGCACATGCATTACATTATGCTATAAACTTGAAGAAAAAAGGAAACGACGTAGTAGTATATTTTGAAGGTTTAGGAGAAAAAATATTAATTTCAGATAATAATTATATTAAACCTTTAGTAGATGAAGCAATAAAACAAGGAATAATATATGGCGCTTGCGGATATTGTGCCTCACCACCACACTTGAACATAAGAGATAAAGTAGTGGCTAAGGGGTTTAGACTTTTAGGTGATGAAAACGATCATAAAGATCTATCATTGTTCATTGACGAAGGATATCAGATTATCTTAATATAATGTTCGAAAACAGTTTTTTATGGTACTTTCCTTCTTAGCATTAAAGCTGAGATGAATAAAAATAGTAGTGTTGAGAAAAAATAGTGTGTAAATTATGATGTAAAAAAATTGTATTATGATATTTTGTTCGAATTATTTACCACCAAAAATTAGGAAGCCTAGTATACCAGCTAATAGTAGCAAGTCTAATCCTAGTAGAAATCCTACTCCAAATTGTACTGTTAGATATGCTAGTTGCATAGATGCAAATAGCTGGGATGTGACATATACAAATGAAGAGACTAATCCAATAAATGCTATTTCGCTAGACCTTAGTATTAATTTTTGCTGTTGCAAATTCAGAGTTTTAGTCCTTAAACTCATACTTTTTCCAAAATCAAAACTTCCTCCAGAGGAATCCCCTTTAATAGATCTTGGAGCTAAATAGAATTTTATTAACGGGTAGAGTACTACAAAAGATGCTAAGAAAATTAAACCATCTACTTCAACACCTATAGGTCCTATATCTACTCCGGGTGTCTTATATGCCCAAATACTGTTTACTATGAAGGAAATTATAAACCCTGTTCCTAAAGCTATTGCAGCTGGTCTCATTATAGGATGACTGGCTTTATGTCTAAAGATATACTGATCTATAAATGGAAATAATAGTGTGATTAGAATCCAGGCTAAGAAAATTATTGAGGCATATTGTGGGGGTACTGATTTATAAAAGAAGTAAATAAACAAGAAGTACCAGTCTGGTATTGGTGGTGTTTGGGCAGCCAACACGGGGTTATACTCTGGCATTGTATACTTAAGCCCGCTACCAGTAATTGCGATATTGTATGGTATTAATGATGCAATGAGTATTACCGCACCAAATATGAGGAAGAAAGTCATTAATATCATTCCAAAAGTTCTTGTATATGGCTGTAATCTCCAATTAGGATCATTATCTATTTTATCCCTAAAATGCTCAATTAATTCTGGACCTGACTCCTTACTAGGTGGTGGTGTAGGTCCTCCGTGTTTTTCAAATATTGCCAAATGAATCATTATGAACAGAAGTATTAATCCTCCAACAATCCAGTGGAATATAAAGAATCTATCAACCAAGGGATCAACGCCACTAGCTATACCGGGCAAATCAGTTGGTACAGTAGTCATTAATTTGATTAGAGCAGCTAAATTAAAAGGCATGTAAGCGAACAGATTCAGACCAGTAGTGGTTGCTGTCCAAGATATTAAGTTATATGGTAAGGAGTAACCTAAATATGCTTCAGTTAAAGCTAATCCAGCTAATATTACACCGACAACCCACATAATTTCTCTAGGTTTCCTATAAGCACCTACAATAAAGTTTCTCGTCATGTGAATAATAAGTAAAAATATCATTGCGTAAGCGGCCCATGTATGTATACTAAATAATAAGGCTCCATAAGGTACCTTTGTAATTAGATATACTGTAGAAGCATAAGGATCGGAAGGAACGTAATATAATGCAACAAGGGCTCCAGTTATTACAGCTAAAGTGAAGGCAGCAAGTACCATTGAGCCTAACCAATAATCAAGCCTATAAGCATACCTTGGAGCTTTAGCGATAGTATGTCCATATATTCCTACTCTTTCATCTAACCATTGAAAGACTTTATCTAACCAGCTCTGTCTTTCTTCTTCCACGTTATCACCCTGAAGTACAAGCTGGATTAGATGGTATTTGGTATGAGTAATCCGGATCATAAATCAAATTACTAGTTGGTCTAGTTTTAGAGAAATATGGTGCATTAGTGCCTATAGCATAAATATCACCAGTTGTATTATCGTATTCTAGGAAAATTATCGGTAATGGTCTTGGTGCGGGCCCACCAACTACTATCCCTCCTTTATCTAGCTTATACATTGATCCATGGCATGGACAATGTAAAATCGTAGTAGCAGGATTCAAGCCTGGTATATTCGGCGAACTTGTAAGGACTTGTGCCGGTAATTGACAACCTAAATGAACGCATATTGCTGAGAATGCACATATTGAACCTTTTGGACCTACACCCTTAATAGTTGGAAACTTAGAATTTATAGCAAATTGACCATAGTAAGGATTCTTAAATTCTACGTTAGTTTGATTATTCAATTTAGAGAAATCAACTAAGAAGCAAGGTTCATTTGTTAAGGGATAAGCAAAGAAGTAAACTGGACAACTAGTACTTTGTATATCTTTAATATTTGCTATTTTATACTTAGGAAATCCTTGTAAACCAGCTGTATTATTAGCTACTAAATAATTTTTCGATATAACTCTTAATTCATTATAATAATATCCCATGTAATTAAAAAGAGGCGAAAATAATGGAGATATTGCAACAGCCCCGCCAGCTATCATAGCTAACCTAATAAAGTCTCGTCTTTTCATATTTCTCACAAAGAAATTTTATACTAAAAACTATTTAAGTTTTACTAAAATGTTTAATCTATTTACAATCACATTTAACTTTAAGAGATCTTTTAAATAGATCATATAGAGAAAATATTACAATTAATGGTAAAGCAAAATATACTACCGTTAAAATTTCACCACTTATAACACTATATGCAAGAAAAGAAAGCGGAGTATAAAACGCTATAATAGTTGGCAAAGACAAGCAACATGTAGTACCACCAACTAATCCAAGAGTAACTACTCCAGCAATTAATCGCTTTGATCTTATAAATTCAAATATCTTACCTATATTTGCAGATACTAAAAATGTTATGCTTAATGCTGTAAATATTGCAAATGGTGTAATTGAAAGAAAATAATATGGCGGTAATAATACTTCAATTGAAGGATTAAATAGAAGATTGAATAGAAAACCTAAACCAGAAGTTACAAATGGCGAAAACGCTAAACTTACTTCTCCATGGTAAAATTCTGGGGAATAATTAAAGAATAATAGTAATAATTTTTCTAGAGCTAAACTAAATATCAGAAGATGAAATGGAAAGTATATTAGGGTAGAAATTGAGATCTCTTTTCTCTTTTTGAAATTACTCTTAATATAAGTAAATACTGTGTTAAAAGGATAAGAAAGTAAGATAAAAAGTATAATTATCCAAAATATCACTGGGTCAATAATGTTTGAAAATAACCCTGGTGGGAAAAAAGAGAAATAAAGGAATAAGAAGAATAATGCCACGATAAATATCACTAACTTTTTTCTTCCCATAAGTTAATATTCGTTTTTAGGCTTTTAAAGTTTGATTAGAAGAAAATAGAAAAATAATTAACTTAATCTTTATAATATTCTTTATATAGTACTACAGTTAATGCAAATAATAGAAACATAGCCATTGAAATTAGTATACCAGTATTAAATTGTAATACTAAAGGAATATTAGGAGATAAATATGGTAAAGAAAGCCAAACTAATACTATTCCAGTAACTATTAGCACACCTAGACTAATTGCGCTGTAATCGATTTTCCTCTGTACACTTACCTCACTCCTCTCTCTAAACCTTAAAGAGAGAAAGATTAAACTACCCATAAATATAGCAAATACACCACCAGCTGCAATATAAGTGATTCTAAATAACGATTTTTCTGCTAAGGAAATCGGTGAGGCTGAGGATAATGCAGTTAAATTTCCGAAATTTCCTAATGCCTCAAATATAAAGAACATTACTATTACAGATATTACCCATAATGCGTAATCCTTCTTAGAGAGCCTTTGACTCATCTTATCACCCTGCTGTAGAATTAACTACTATTAGCTCTCCTATCATAGTATAGTGTCCCGGACCGCAAAATTCTGCACAGTAAATGTTATACACTCCCGGTTTATCTACTATTATGTATAATGGATAATAATATCCTGGAATAGCTTCAAGCTTATACCCTAATTGTACAATATACATTGCGTGGATTACATCAGCGGAAGTTAGATTAAAGATATATGGTTTACCCGCTTGTATAACAACCTTATCATAACTTATAGTACCGTTAGGATATATAAATTCCCAAACGTATTGTCTTGCTATAACTCTAATCACTTCTGGCTTTTCGTTATGGGGAAAATATCCGCCAGTATCTATCATTATTAGATCATGAAATGCAATACCACCTAATACGGCAAGAATTAAAGCTGCCCCTATCATAGTTATTACTTCTATAGATAACCTAGCCATCAAAAGAATATTTAATAATCTAATATTTATAGTTAACGCAAAAAATTATAAAAAAGAATTTAGCTTATAACAACATATGGAGTAGTTACGTTAGGGGATGCAACTAAAACTACCCACATTCCAGATTCTGCATGCCCCGCAATACCACAACAAAGCCAATAAATTCCAGCAGGTATATCAGTATATAATCCACTTGCTGACTGACCACTCATTATTCCAGAAGTTTGATAATCACTTGAAGAAGCTCCAATAGTTAAGAGGATTTTTCCATCATCAGCAATGTTGGCCGAATTTGGAGTAGATGTATCGTTAGCTACTAAATTAAGATTGTGTGGCAAACTTTGTTGATTAATGAATGTGATATACAAGTTCCATCCAGCTGGTACATATATAACCATTGCTCCGAAATCTGTTCCATTAAAATTAAATGTAGGTCCGCTGGAAAGCGTTACTAAAGTAATAAATACAGTTTTGTTACTAGGATTATAAGGTAATGTGTGCTTGGGAGTGGTTGATGTTGTTGTAATTGCCGCTGATGTCTTTGAGGAGTACATTAAAAACTGTTGATATGTATATACTGCTGCCCCTACTATAACTATAGCTACTACAATAGCAACTATGGCTGTAAAAGTTGGAGAGACGGCTTTCCTCATATTCTCATAAATTAACTGTATTTTTCAAACTTTTATTTTTTTACTCTATACCAACAAAGAGTACTAGTTGTTTAATGTTCAATTTTTAATTAACTTAATTAATTATATATATTAAACTCTTGAACGGTACAAACAAGATAGCTTGTGATTAATTAAATTTTTTCTCTTAAATATTAAAATATAATCAAAGTTTTAAACTATAAAAGTTTTTGATAATAAGATTAATAAACTGGTATCAGATATTAATTAATGAGAATTATGAGTAGTGTAGCTCATAAAATTAAGGAAGTCCTTAAAATAGCATTTACTACTACTAATGCTTCAGATATTGGTATAATGTACATAACACTAGGAATTATTAGCCTAATTATCGGAAGCGTTGAAGCAACGATAATGAGGACTCAGCTAACTTTCAATAATATAGGTCCTACTACATATTATGACGCTTTAACACTTCACGGTATATTTATGATATTCTTCGTAGTGATGCCATTATCTGCTGGTCTAGCTAATTATTTAGTTCCGAGAATGATTGGTGCTCATGATTTATATTGGCCTAAAATAAATGCACTCTCATTTTGGATTCTAGTCCCTGCCGTCACTTTAACGGCAATCTCTCCTCTTGTCGGAGTTGTAAATGCTGGATGGTATATGTATGCACCACTTTCTGTGGATTTACAAGTAAATAGCGGAATAGGAATGGATGTAATAGAGATAGCTCTTATAATAGCTGGTATATCTAGCACGTTAACTGGAATAAACTTCATATTGACGATTACTAGGCTAAAGAAAATACCATACTTTAAGATGCCATTATTTGTTTGGGCTTTCTTCTCTACAGCTATATTACTAATGATAGCTTTACCGCCATTAACAGCCGGTTTAGCTATGGCATTTCTAGAGAGAAATTGGGGTTTCCAATTCTTTAATGCTAATGCTGGCGGAAATCCATTGCTGTGGCAAAATGTTTTCTGGTTCTTCGGTCATCCAGAAGTATATATCCTTATACTTCCAGCAATGGGCATAATTGGTGAAGTGTTACCTAGGTCTGTGGGTAGACAAATTTATGGTTATAAAGCCTTAGCGTTATCATCTTTTGCAATAGCATTCTTAAGTGCTATGGGAGTTTGGATGCATCATATGTTCACATCAATATTTAACTTCTGGGCTGATGCAGTTTCTTCAGCTATAACTATGGCAATAGCAATACCTTCTGGTGTAAAGGTTGTTAATTGGACCGCTACATTTTATCAAGGAAAACTTAGAGTTACTGGGTATTCGCTGCTGACTATAGGTTTTATAGCACTATTCCTTGTTGGAGGTATCACAGGTGTGTTATTCCCTCTAATACCTTTAGACTATGATTTAAATGGTACTTATGCTGTCGTAGGTCATTTTCATTACATGGTATTCGCTATTGTAGTAGCATTTTTAGCTGCATTGCTCTACTATTTCCCATATTTTACTGGTAAAATGTATGATATGGAATTATCTAAGAGTGGTGCTATAATGACAGTAGCTGGAGCATTTGTAATAGCTACTGGAATGTTTGTTGAAGGAGTATTAGGTATGCCAAGAAGGTATGCATGGGTTCCATCGATGATATACTATCCATTCCAAATACTAATTGATGTAGGAGGAGTAATAATGGGTTTAGGGCTAGTATTAATCTTCGGCAATTTACTTTATAGTTGGGTTAAAGGTAAAAGGGTTGAAAGTCTAGATCCTTGGGGAGTTGAAGCAATAGGACTACCAGACTTCTATATTAAACCAGTTGCATTACCATTAACATTTGGTAGGGCAATGGACGGATCTATACCAGAGCATAGGCATGGTACATTTTTACCATCATTAATGGGTATTTTGATGTTCTTACCGGGATTGGGGTTCTTGTTTATTTTAAGATTTGGATTACTAGATGTAGGTTTACCAATGATTTTAGCCTTCTTAGCAGTCGGAGGTTATTGGGCTTATCATGATTACTTCAAAGGCTTGTATCCATCAGTACCATCTATAAGACCTCCAGGTGGATTTGAGATGACAAAAATGGCTGGTTCACCATTTTCTGGGTCTTCAAATACCTTATCTGTAACACCAGAGGGAATACAAAAGGCAATGCAAACAAGAACTATAGTCCTCTATTTAATTATAGCAGAAATATTCTTATTTGGAGGGTTTATAGGAGGTTATCTTTATACTATTAACTGGACACCTGCTGCACAACCATATTTGGCTTCGTTCCATGTAGATTGGTACGGTTTACCATTAGCAATGACAATAATATTACTTTCAAGCTCAATACCATCACATTTCGCCTATGATAGTCTACTAAAGGGTAAATTAAAAAGGTTCAAATATTTAGGCTTAGCAACGTTCTTGATGGGGTTAACATTTCTAAGTGGGCAAATGTATGAGTTTACTCATATAATTCACTTTACTCCGCAAGAAAATATCATAACATCATTCTTCTTCACTATAGTATGGTTACATGGTTTTCACGTTATTATGGGGCTAACACTATGGGCGTTCACGCTATTAAGGGCAAGGAGAATAATACCCTATGAAGCTTCTACTGCAGCATCATATTATTGGCATTTTGTAGATGGAATATGGGTAATAGTATTTACAATGCTATACTTGCAATTACCGTTCTATCATCCCTTTACTCCAGGGCAAATCTCATTCTTCGGGATTTAAGATGAATAAGATTTTTTATTATCTTCTTCCTCTTGATATGTTTTTAATTTTACCATTTACATTTAGTTTTTTATCATATTCTCCTGCAATACCGATGTTATTTCATTATTTAATTCTCGGCATATCAATATTTCTGTCAAATAAGTTCTATTCGTTATCAAGAAAATTTCTCTTTATAGCTTTACCCATTATTATATTCTGGCATTTACCATGGTTTTTCGATTATGCTACTTCGGTCTATTTCATTTGGATTATAGATGTGATATCTATGACAATATCTGGGGTGCTAATTGGATCTTCTATTAGTAAATTTTCAATAAATTTCTTAGTTTTTCTTTTCTTCTTATGGATGATTGGTGATTCTCTTTTATCTTATATGTGGATAATTGGATTTTCACTTTATTCCTCTCCTTATTCAATTTATCCCAGATATGAGTTACCGGCAGCTGGTTCTATAGTTTTTGTTGTTATGGATATTCTGGGCGTATATATATTATTAAAATTATTTTTTGCTAAAATATTTACAAATTAGATATTAGTGGCTATCTCCTTCAACATATTTATAATTATAATTTATAATTAAACCATGTTAAAGTTGATTAAACTCAGAAAATTTGACATTTGCAAAATTACATGGAATACCACATTTGCACACTCATATAAACATTTATATAAAAATTTATTAAGATGAAAATTGATAGTATATATAATTAGGTGAAAAAATGGATAAAGGATTGATTTATGTTATAGGAGTGGCTGTTGTTATAATTGCTGCTCTATCTCTAGGCATTTTAAGTCTTTCCTCAGTTCCTCAAGTAGTTAAACCACCAAATCCAAGCAAATTCTTAGGTGGTCAATGGACATTATATAATAGTTATGTTACTACTCAAGGTGCTCAAGGACTGGAAAAAGAATATTACTATAGGTTTATCGATACTCATTCTGATTGGTTAATATATATAAAAATGATATTTAAATCACCTATATATGCCCAGGATTATGTGAATAGTCTAGGTTTTTCCGGTAATTCTGGGTTGTATACTTATATAGAAGGTTTTAACGAAAATGTTGTTCTGATTCAAGGAAATACTGTAACTGAAGTTATATATGTAGGTACATCTAGTCAGGTTCCAATGGGGTCATTAATAGGTATGGCTTATCTTGGATAAAGCCATTAAAAATAAAGTCTCTTTTAATTCATCAAGTTTTTTTGTTTTCATTTATTATTTCTCTTAATGTTCTATTAATTTTTTCGTATAAAAACCTTATAGTTTCTTCTTCATTAAACATTACTTTCCCAATTCTATTATTTACCCATCTTAAATAAATGCCAATTGCTTTTCCGGAGTTTGCTAATACGTCTGGGACTACAATTATACCCTTATTTCTCAGTTTTTTATATCCATCATATGTTATTGCTAGATCACTTCCCTCAACTACGATTTTAGCTTCTATCTTATCTTGGTTAAACGAATTTACTATTTTCTTTCCACTTGTAATAATAAGTGCGTCACACTTTGAATTTAAATTGGCTGAAAAGACTTCGGAACCTGGGACTGTTCTCAAACAGTCATGAAATTCGATAATTGTTTGTAAAAATATTATGATGTTCATAAAAATAGTTTTTTCTAATGTGACTCACTAAGAAGAGCTAGAAGTATAAAGAGTAAAAATCATTTTTAGAAAAGTTTATGTGCAAGGGTCACGAGGTTATATGGGGGTTCACGAGATGAACCTCGTAACCCTTGCACAATTAATACTTTTGGTTCTGAGGAATTTAAATTTTAAGCCAAGAAAACACGATTTAGAAGACCTTGCTTACGCAATAGCAGCATACCTACTAGGAGTACAAGTCACCAAACTGGGAATACCACCATCAACACTATACTACTACACTAAAAAGCTTGGAGTAAAGAGGAGAAGAGAAGAAAAACCACCTTGTCCCTCATGCAAATCAAACAAAATAGTAAAGAACGGCTCATCTAGAGGAAAAACAAAATACAAGTGCAAAACTTGCGGGAGAACATTCTATCAAACACAAAACCACAAGATGAGTAAAGAACAAAAGGAAAGGATACTGAAAGAGTACACTAACAGAATGAGTATGAGAGGAGTAGCAAGGGTTGAAGGAAAACCACTAACAACAATATACAGTCTAGTGATGAGGAAGGGGATAGAGGCATATGCACACTTATTAATCCTACAAGAACAACTAAAGAACTTCACAGCAAAATCCACGGTAATTGATGAGAGTTGGACTTACGTGAGGATTAGGCACGGTTCAAAAAGGGAGAACTTGTGGATATGGAACGCATTAACTGATGGTGTACCCTTCTTCACCACGGGTGATAGGGATTATAGGACTTTCAGTTACCTCTTGAATACCCTACCTAAGAGCAAGGTATATTACACTGATGATTACTCAGTTTATCAAGTACTCAACAATCATGTTGTAAGTAAGAAGTACACATACACCGTGGAGAGTTATAATTCTTACTGTAGGACTCATTTAGCTAGGTTGGCAAGGGATACAAGGGCTGTTAATAGGAGTAGGAGGATGGTTGACTATAGTCTTGCCTTGTTGAACGTCATGTACCCGGTAGTTTATTCAAGGGAGAAAACTCCCTTAAATGAGGCTTACTTGAAGGGGGTACAGTATATTAGAAGTAAACTGATATAATATTACAAATAACTTTCGAATTTCATGACTGCATGAGAACAGTCCCCGGAACCTAAGCTTTCTAATAAGCTAAACAGTGTAGTACTAGCTGGCTTTGATCCTAGAATACCAATTTTAACGTTAAAGTTTCCTTTAAGTGTAAATTTGAGTAGTATTGCAATTCCGATTGAATATGATAAATAATCAGTATAAATTATATTTGTAATGTATTTTTCATCTATATTTGCTATTTCATAGAATAATTCTGACATATCTTCTGTTCCTTCATCTGGTATTAAAATGTCTTCATCTATATTATTTCTCACATAATTTATATATTGTAATGTTAATATTTTCTTGTCTTGTGATCTTGGTGCACATATACAACCAATATAACTTCCCAAAGGTAAATTAAAAAGTATATTTCTTATAAAGGAAATTGTAGTTAAATCTATCAAAGTATCTAAGTCCATTTCTTCTGAAAATATAACCCCACCCGCATATGGTCCTAAAATTCCAGAATATTGCACCCTAATTCCCTTATAAACATTATTAGCACTTATAGGAAAATCGTTACATTTTTACGTTACGTTAAACAAATGTAAGATATACTGTCTTATTAACTGAAAATTCCTTGTGATTAACGAAATAAAGTAAGGAAGTAAATTCAAAGTATTTATTAGTTAATGAGCAAATATTATAATTTTTTATGGTGAGGGAATTTCCTTAAACTACTAACATTATTATTTCCTCTTATCTTAAATGTTAAAATCTTATTTGGAATGAAGAAGGAGTCATCAACATTATTTTGTAGAATTTTTTAGTTTCAAGCACAATATACTTTTACCATTTATCCTAAAAAGTTTTTATTTTATTTGTTACTAACATTATCAATGTTAAATAGAAGTTTTATAGATTTACGTAAATGAGTTGTCATTAAACATTTTTAAACTTGATTAATAAAACATTTAAATGTGTAAGTTTATACTTTATTGTGAGAGTTAATATCAAATTTGAAACGTCACACGAAAGAGAAGTAGTATTTCATATACTTTCAGACCATACATTCTTCTTTAAGAATTTTACTCCATTTAAATTTATATTTCCCTCAGACGAAGAAAATGTTTTTTATATTTATGGTGAATTGTCATCTTTATTCTCAGTTTTTCCAGCTGAAGCTAAAGTAAGAAAATTCGTCTCTCCAGTCAAAATATCTTATGTTATGCTATTTCAACCTAAATTAATAAAATTACCAAAAGAAAAAGAACTTGACATGATGTATATGGGAACTGAGCCTAATGGAAGTGGAAAAATTGAAATAAATGAATTTTTAGAAGTATTAATTGAATATGAGGGCGAGAAAGAAAAAGCGATAGTATCTGCAATTAAAAAGACAATAGAAAAATCAAAAAGAGAATTCGATGAAATAATAAGAAAAGAGAGAATAGCTAGACATATTTAATACATTCTCCGTTCTTAACTTTAACTCTTCCCTCATATCTTTCTAAAGATTTACATAAAACCTTTCCATTCTGAGTTTCAACTAGAGAAAGGTAATATTTTTCTTCAAGATTTTCTGGTGTCACATTTAATATCCAGCTAAATAGTACTTTTCCTTCTATCTCTTCTACGTTAGTCAAATCTCCTCCACACTTAGGGCATTTAATCCTACCTAAAGTCATATAACCACACTTAGTACATTTCATCAAGGCTCATCACCATATATAATTACAGTTGCAGAATTACCGTAACCCGCCATGCTTAGCGAAAGACCAACTCTAGCATTTTTAACTTGCCTATTTCCAGCCTCATTCCTAATTTGTGAAAAAGCTTCAACAGCTTGTGCAACACCGCTAGCCCCTATAGGATGACCCTTTGAATTTAACCCACCACTGGGATTTATTGGTATTTCTCCATCAAGTGAAGTTAAACCCTCCATAACTGCTTTCCATCCTTCACCCTTCTTAAATAAACCAATATCTTCAGACTGTATAATTTCTAGGATAGTTGCCATATCGTGTAATTCTGCAAAATCAATCCTTTCAACTTTAGCCTTCTTAAATGCTTTTCTTGACGCTTCTACTACTGCTGGTAAAGTCACAAAATCTTCTTTTTCACTTACATACGCTGTGTAATTACTACTCCCTATTCCTTTTATGTAAACAGGCTTAGAAGTATAACTTAACGCATCCTCATTTCTAACCATAACTACAGCTGCAGCTCCATCACTTATAGGGGTATATTCGTAAAGTCTTAGAGGCTCAGAAATAACTGGAGAATTCAATACTTCTTCTAATGTTACTCTCTTCTGTATGTGCGCGAAAGGATTAAGTGAACCATTATAATGGTTTTTTACAGCTACTTGAGCTATACTTTCTCTAGGTGCATTAAATTTTCTCATATATTCTATTGCAGATATAGATGCAAGAGAAGGAAGAGATGCAATGCGTTCCTCAAATGGTAATAATGACGAGATAATTTTAGTGACTTCTCTAGTCTTTTTCTCAGACATTTTCTCAACTCCAACTACTAAAACTGTGTTTGCTTCTTTAGATTCGAGTAAAGATTTTGCAACCAATATTGCTGATCCTCCACTTCCGCTTGTGTTATCTACCCTTAAAGAAGGTACATAATCTAAATTTAAATAGGTGGTAATAAGGGAACTTAATCCTGAGGTTTGGTTAAACTCTCCAGAATATGAATTTGAAACTATTACATAATCAATATCATATTTCAGTAATTTTTCTGTAACTTCCTTAACAAGGTCAAAGATATTTTCTTTTCTTTTCCCAAATTTCGTAATTCCTACATCAACAATAGCAACCATTGCTTAATAAGTTTGGATTAAGGTTTAAAAAATCACTTGCTTGTTAAAACATTAGAAATGATATATCTTATTGAATGTGTAACTGACCTCTTCCCCGCCCTAAAGGGCGAGGGTTCCCTTAGGGCGGTTCATAGGTTTGTGGTTTACCACCTTCATCCTCACAACTTCATAGCTAGTGGGTGTTATCACACCCACCCCGCTCCGTTCGTCCAGCGGTAGACCACAGGCTGGGTCTTCAGTCCATTACCCCTATCCCTCACCAAGAGTTGCCCTCTGCTCTTGGCTCTTGGGGACTCGGGGATATGTAGTTCTGTGCGGGGACACATATCTTCAGTATGCCCACCTTTGTGGGCTTCCCCGCACTTTATTAATAGTTTTAAGCTAAGATTAAAAACTTTACCCCGCCTTAAAAGGCGAGGCTTGCCCCGCGTTTTGTCAAATTAAAAATAAATAATAAATTAGACCTATTTCAATATATGATCTATGAAAAAAGAGGGATAGTGTCGTGGATAATATTTAATAGGCCAGAAAGGCTAAATGCTTTTGATAAAGAAAGTTGGGATTCCTTAGCTAAATTATTAAAGAAAGCTAATGAGGATGATACAAAAGTTGTAGTCCTTATTGGAAATGGAAGAGCATTTTCTTCTGGTGATGATATATATGCCATGTATGAATTAAAAGATGGTGATGAAGCTAAAGATTTCTTTCTCACACTTTATTCAGCGATAGAGAACTTAGTAGAACTTGAAAAACCATTAATATGTGCTGTTAACGGTTTAGCATATGGTGGAGGATGTGAAATATTGCTCTTCTGTGATGTCACTATAGCAGTGCAATCTGCAAAATTTTCTATCCCAGAAGCTAAATTAGGCTTAATACCTCCAATGGCAATAACTATAGGTCCTTTAGCATTAGGAAGAAGGATTAATCGATTAGTACTCACTGGTGAAGCTATAACTGCGGAAGAGGCAAAAATTCTAGGCTTGGTGGATTATGTTGTACCAGATGATAAATTAGTAGAGGAAGTTAATAGGATTGTGAATATGATTGATCAGCTTGATTTCTATTCTCTAAAAACTATAAAAAGATGGCTTAGAAAAGATAAGAAAATAGTTGAAAAGGCTATAATGGAATTAGCATTATTATCTCAAACAGAGTCAGCAAAAAAGAGGATGAAAGAATTTATTGACTCAAGGAAGAAGACTTAATTGCTTTTATAATATTAAAGTAACCAGTACATCGACAAATATTTTTTATGCTATGTCTAAGTAACTCGTCATTATCCCTTTTACCTACTCTCTTTAGATAATCATAAGTAACCATTAAAAACCCATGTGTACAATATCCACATTGCATTGCAAAGTTTTCTAAGAAAGAGTCCTTTATCGGTTTAATATCTGAAAGTCCTTTAACAGTCCTTATATCTGATCCTGCAACTTCAACAGCCAGAGTCAAACATGATTTAATCGACTTACCGTTTATGATTACCGTACAAGCACCACATTTTCCCTCATCGCAACCTCTTTTAACTTCCTTATATCCATTCCTTCTTAGGAAATCCAAAAGAAGAGTCCTAGGTTCAACCTCATCTTCTATTTCGAAATCATTAACTTTCATTCTAACTTTAACCATTTCCTCGCCTCTTATCATATCACTTTTCCATTTATTCTCAATATTTGGAATATCGAGTTTATCTATGACTCCTTTTAAAGCCTTTAAAAAAGCGTTCACAAACAGCCTTTCGGCTATTTTTAATCTAGTACTACTATCAGCGTGAATATCTGAAATAATTTTTTCCTTTCTTAACCTTTCAATAACATTTTTGATAGTACTTTCACCTTCAACTTCACCTTCAAATAAAGTAGGTTTCTCGGTTATTCCACCAAAGCTAACCTTATATTTATTTCCCTCAATAGCAACTGCAACTATAGCTGTAGGATATGCAGAGCCACCTCTCTTATAAACTTCGTAAGTGAAGTTTAACTCTTTCTTCTTAGGGATAATAATACTAGTTATTATTTCATCTTCTCTCATTGAAGTAGTGTAAGGTGATAAGTATAAATCTGAAATTTTTATCTCTCTTTCGCCTTTTTTAGACTTTACCTTAACTTTAGCATCTAGTGTTAGTAACGCCGGATAGTAATTACTTGAAGGATCAGCGTGTGCTAATGAGCCTCCTATAGTTCCTTTATTCCTAACTTGAAAATCAGCAATTGTGAATGCAACTTTAGAGAGTAATTTAACTTTCGAAGCAACTTCATTATGAGTGGTTAATGAGTAAATCTCAATTTCTTTTTCATTTTCCTTTACGCCCCTTAAATCTAAATTCTTTATATCTATAAGAGTATCAACGTTAAGTATTCTTAATTTTAATAGCGGTAATAAGCTTTGACCACCAGCTAATACTTTTGATCCATCTCTAAGTAACTCTAAGGCTTCATCAAGAGAGTTAACCTTAATGTACTTAAACTTTTTAGGAATACCTAACACAAAGCTCATTCAATCACCCTAATAGGCACTTCACTTATTCTTTTTCCTATAAGCCTTGAGATTGCATTAGCCAATGCAGCTGGAGCAGCCATTATTGGTCCTTCTCCACCCCCATATGCACCGGTTGGGATATATTTTGCTGGAGTTTCAAAATGAATGAACTCAACTTGTGTATCTATAACTTCAGATAAAGTTGGCGATTCATAAGAATCAAAGAGGGTTACTAAAGGATTTCCTCTTTCATCATATTTCAATTCCTCATAAAATGTTAACGCAATACCATGTAAAAGTCCTCCGTACATTTGCCCTTCAAGTAAATTCTTATTTAATATTCTCCCAGCGTCATGTGAGATAACGTACTTAACTATTTTAAATTCACCAGTAACCTCATCCCTTTTTACAATAGCTAAATGGGCTTGAATAGCATATCCTAAGGAAGAATTTATCTTATTATCTTGAGGAGGTTTTAGAAGGGGAGAATAAAAGTATGAGGTAACAGAGAGAGCTTTATCATAATTAAATTCAGATGGGTTCCAGTGGTAAGCTGAGACTAATCTCTTAATATCTACATACTTTTCCTTGTTCTTAGCATCATAAAATCTTCCATTTTCGAATATTATTTCTTCAGTTTCTAGATACTTTTTAGCTAATTCTGCTAATCTTTTCTTAAGCTCATCTACACCGCTCTTTACCGCACTCATTACGATTGGTGCAAATCTACTTGAATAACTACCACTAGCCAAGTTCCAAGGCTGTGTAGTATCAACCCTATTTTCCACATGAATAAGACTTTCATCTATTCCAAGTTCTTTTGAAATAAATTCAGCTATTGTGGTCTCATGTCCTAAACCCTCATTAGTACCATTAACAAATACAGATACCGAACCATCTGGATTAAGAGCTATAGTGACATAGTCACTAGAGGCTGAATGAGGATTTTTTATCTTATTTAGTGCCAAATCTACATAAGCCAAATTAGTTCCACTAGGTTCTACAATTACAGCTATGCCAACTCCCACATCTTTCATACTCTTCCATTTCTTATACTCATCCTCAATAGCTTTTACAACTTTAACGTAGTCTTGTTCTGGATAAAGTCCTCCAGAAACAGTCTCATAAAATCTTTGTCCGTTAATCTCTTTGTCAAAAACCTTAATTAAGTTCTTTAACCTTAATTCCAAAGGATCAATTCCAACTTCGTCAGCAAGTTTATCAACTGCAGTCTCTAAGGCAAAATAAAATGGAGGTCCTCCATAACCCCTATTTAAACCAGTAGGAGATTTATTAGTTAGAACTACATAATATTCGGCTTCAATAGCCCTAATATCGTAAGCCCCGTTTAAATTACCTTGAACTCTAAATAATACTCCAGGCTCAGGTGGTCTAACGTATGCTCCAACATCTTCATAAAAAGTGTATCGTATACCTTTTATTACCCCATCTTTTGTTGCTGCAATTTCAACATTTCCTTTTCTTTCCCCTCCAGCTGAACTGGCTATAAAACTCTCAGCTCTACTTTCAAACCATCTGATCGGTTTTCCCGTTAATTTTGAGGCTGCTGCAGCTAAAGTAATGTATGGATAAAGAGAATATTTGTTTCCAAAACTCCCACCTATATCTCTGGGTGAAAATAATTTAATCTTATTTATAGGTATATTAAGTGCTCTACTTAAGAAATAGACTTGTAACATGGGTCCTTGTATATTTGCCCAAACCTCTAACTCTTCACCAAATTTAGCTAACACCCCGTAAGTTTCAAGGGGTAATGCTGAATGCCTTCCAAATTTAAACGTATGAGAGATAACGATAGGTGATTCGGAAAAAGCTCTTTCTATATTACCAAATCTCATAATTTTATGCATTGCGATATTCGTTTTAACTTCTTCATGTAGTAAAACCTCATTTTTTAAAGAATCCTCAATTGTGATAACGGGTGGTAATTCCTCGATTTCAACGTTTATATAATCCAGCAGATCAATAGCCTTATAATAATCTTTGGCTAAAACTACAGCTATCGGTTCACCAACAAATCTAACTTTATCTTTTGCAAAAGGATAGTATTTTATTGGTAACTCTACGGTATTAGGAAAAGGATTTACAATAACTTTACTTAATTCTTCTGGCCCAAAAGCAATACCACCGTGAAGTTTGACGTCGCTAAGATCTATTTTCTTTATTTTTCCGTGTGCAATGGGACTTCTGTAAATAGCCATGTATAGTGTGCCAGCTAAATCTGGTAGGTCATTTATGTATTCTCCTTCACCATTAACAGCACGTAATCCTTCAATATACATAAAAAATAGAGCGAAACATTCTTTATAAACTTAATTTACTTAGGTCATATTTTTCGTCCTTTAACTCATTTTTCTTATTACTAACATCAACCTTTGAAACTATTAGTTTATTTAATGCTGAAAGTTCTTCATAATCTCTATTTATAGCCACATAACCCTTTATAACCCCCCCTTTCAAGTATATTACATTAAAATTAGGATTATCCACAGAGAAGTTGCCTCTAATTATGTACTCATCATAATCCGTTGTATCACCACCAGACTCTATATGTAAGTCGAATATATCTGACCAAATAGTTGATAAGAAGTTATACTTCTCCCTCTTTCCTAACATATTTTTAGCGGCTAATTTTCCGGTATATTCTGCATTATTCCAATGTTCTATCCTTCTCCTTTTACCTATAGATGGGTCATATATATTTGCTACATCACCGGCAACATAAATATCTTTAGCTGAAGTTTCAAGATATTCATTAGCTATAATTCCGTTATCTACTTCTATTCCACTTTTCTGAGCTATTTCTATGTTGGGAACAATACCTACTGCTATTAATGCAAAGTCTACATTTAGTGTTTTGCCTCCTTCAGTAATAACTCTACTTACTCTTTTATCTCCGATGAACTCCTTAACTCCCTCATTTAGTATAAAATTAACCCCATGTTTTTCGAAATAATTTTGTATTAGTCTCGAAATTTTTTCATCTACAAATGTATTCCAAATATATGGTTTAACCTCTATTACTGTAGTTTTTACACCTAACATTGTAAGACTAGAAGCGACTTCTATACCGATAAAGCCACCGCCTATTATAACAGCTTCTTTACCATTTTCTTGTTTTAATGAGTCACAGTCATCTAGCGTTCTGAGGTAATGGATTCCTTCTAACTCTTCTCCCGGTAATTTTAACTTTCTTGGTCTACCACCAGTTGCAATTAGAGCTTTATCAAAATGGATTATTGTACCATTACTGAGTTCAACTCCTTTTTCTTTTACATTAATTTTTTCAACACTCGTATTCAGTATAATCCTTATATTTTCTCTCTTTGTGTAATAGTTTGGTTGCTCAAAAAATATTGAGTTTCTGTCAATTTTCCCTCTGAGGTATTCTTTTGATAAAGGAGGTCTATCATATGGGTAATATTTATCAGAAGTTACCATGATTACATTTTCATTTTCTAATTGTTTTAGTGCATGGTATCCAGCAACACCACTTCCAATTATTAAATAGTCAGTAAACTTTTCCAAGTGTATTCACACTTAATTTTATGCAATCTAATATTTAACTTTTTAACAAATCTTCACGTAAAAGAAAAATAATTACAGATGTAGCTCCTATTTAAATTATTAAAACTTTTTAGGAAGAAATTGCATCTCTTGGTTATGAGTTTTGAAAAAATACCTTGGGCAATAAAAGTTAGGGCATTCTTCGTAAGCTCCGGAGGTTTCCTATTAGATGGTTATGATCTTTCAGTAATATCCTTTGCTTCCACAATAATTTCTAAGGAATTTTCTTTAACTTCAGCCGAATTAGGATTACTTGTATCCTCTTCCCTTATTGGAATGATTCCTGGGTCAATAATTTTTGGTTATTTAGCGGATAAGATTGGTAGGAAAAAACTGATGGGATTCGACCTATTGATTTTCCTAGTTTTCGGCATTTTAACAGCTATCTCTAATAGTTTCGCTAGCCTTTTCCTTTCAAGACTGTTTTTAGGTTTTGGTATAGGTGGTGATTATCCGATAAGTAGCACTATAATGAGTGAACTTTCGCCTTCTTTCTCAAGAGGAAAATATCTAGTTGGCTCTATATCAATGTACTGGATCGGTACTGCAATATCAGCCTTATTTACCTTACTCCTCTTACCTACTGGTGAATATTTCTGGAGATATGTATTCCTAGTCGGTGCGATAATTTCTTTACCTATAGTATTGCTAAGAGTTAAACTTATAGAATCCCCTAGATGGTTAGTAGCAATTGGAAAAGAAAAAGGAGAAAAAGAACTTCAAGTAAAAGGTGCTACATCGTTCATGGATATATTTAAGGGAAGACTACTTGTAGTAACATTTTTTGTAACGTCAGTATGGTTTTTATTTGATGTTGCTTCTTATGGAATAGGTTTATATTATCCATATGTACTTGAGCAGTTCGCTTTTCCGTCAAAATATGAAGTAGTTTTAGGGACTTTAGCAATATCAGTGGGTGCTATAATAGGTTACATAATAGCAATAAACATTGTGGATCCTTTAGGAAGAAGACTTACATTGATTACAGGTCTTTCAGTAATGTCTATTTTACTTTACTTAGGCGCATTAACCCACATATCTGGAAGTATTTTAGTACCATACTTTATGACTTTCGTAGCTTTTGAACAGTGGGCTGGTGCTGTTACACTGTTCTATCCTACAGAACTTTACCCAACTTCAGTAAGGGCAAGCGGGCAAGGATTCGCAACTGCAATAAGCAGAATTGGCGGTGTTCTTGGCACATTTTATTTTCCTATACTAGAGCATCAGTTGGGATTTGCTAATGTCCTTATGTTGTTTGGTAGTTTATCCCTTTTAGCCGATATAATATCCATAGTGTTAGCGAAAGAAACCTCAAGAAAACCGTTAGAGGAGACTAGTATTTCAGTTTGAAAGTCATACCTAGCCAATAGCCACGAGCAATAGATTGCCCAATCGAAGGTTGATTTCTTCTAACATCATTAATAACTATGTCAGCCTTAACATTTTCTTTAACAATATTAACTCCTAACTCCTTGTACTTTTGTTGAAGTAGATAAGACCTATTTCTGTCTAAACCCTTAAACACGTTCTCTGTAATGTAAACTTCATTGTGCTTTAACCACTCAAATACATAATCTTGATAAGCATAAAGATTTGAGTTCACCAAAATCCTCATTCCCTTATACTCCTTAAACTCTGGTTGCCTCTCCTTTGGTAATGCAAATATATCAGCCTTTCTTTCCTCCGTAGATAAATATATTTTAACTCCTAGTCTCTTTAGTTCTTTTTCGTAGTAGTCTATCAATCTACTAAATTCTTCTCTCTTCCAAGGATCCCTAATCTCATTTAGCTGACCACCAATCTTATCCTTTTTCTCATATATTTTTACCTCAAATCCTCTTAAAGCCAAAACTCTCGCAGTCTCTAATCCCATTACTCCTCCTCCAACAATTCTAACTTCACCCTCACCTTTCTCTAAGTTAAGAATTTCCCATCCCAATTCTGGATTAACATCACATCTCACTTCTCTAGTTGATAACAATCTACATAATTGATTACATCTGATGCATGGTCTTATTGGTAAATTATTCTTAACTTTTATTACCCAATCAGGATCTGCCAAGATT
The DNA here is from genome assembly GCF_000011205.1 of Sulfurisphaera tokodaii str. 7. Lineage (NCBI taxonomy): Archaea > Thermoproteati > Thermoproteota > Thermoprotei > Sulfolobales > Sulfolobaceae > Sulfurisphaera > Sulfurisphaera tokodaii. The sequence goes on along the minus strand of NC_003106.2, from coordinate 112,662 downwards.
TGTCTACCTAAAACTACGGCATCTGCAACCTCTAGGACTTTTTCTGCATCTTCTACAGTTGATACTGAACCTACCAGAAGTAATGGTAAATTAGTTACCTTTCTAACTACTTTAGCCTCATCCACATAACTTGGTCTTTTATAGTAGAATGAAGAAGAGCCGCCTAATGGACCGTCTCTACCAGCAGATAAATGAATGTAATCCAATAAATTCTCTACTCTCTTAACTATTTTTGCTACAAGTTCTGGTGTTAAGCCTTGAGGATCGAATTCAGTAACGGAAATCCTCATTCCAACTGGGATACTTACAACTCTTCTTATCTCTTTCAGTAATTCTTCTAGAAATATTACTCCATCCTTATATTTATCCTCTCTTTTGTTTGTGGCTGGTGATAAAAACTGAGCAATTAAATACCCATGAGCACCATGTAATTCTATTCCGTCGAAACCGCTTTTTTCAGCTCTTTCTGAGGCCTTAACAAAATCCATTATAACCCTATTAATATCATCTTCTGTCATCTCCCTAACTGGATCTAAAAGAGGTATATTAGAAGGAGCAATTGGATCATTGTTCCATATTAAACTCCTTCTAGTCTTCCTCCCAACATGAACAAGCTGAACGAAAATTTTTGAGTCCATATTATGAACGGCTTCAGTTAATCTTGCAAATTTTGGAATAAGTTCATCATCATATAAACCTAGCTGATTTGGAGAGCCCCTAGCATCGACCTTATTTACGTAAGTATACTCTGTAATTAATAATCCAGCAGAAGCTCTTCTTACAAAGTACCTTATATGTTCTTCAGTAGGATAGCCTTCTGGTGCCCCTAAATTAGTGATCATAGGAGACATTACAACCCTATTTTTTAACTCAACGTCCCTTATGTAAAAAGGCTCTAGTAGTCTCATGGGCTAAAAAACGTTAATAAAATAAATAAATCTAACTTACTTTTGAGAAACTCAGTATTCCTGAGATTTATCTGGTGCGATAGTTACAGAAGCTGACAAAGTACCTATTAACATTAGAAGTACTCCAAGGTATAGTGGAAATTCTGGTGAAGCTATCCTAACTAAGCCCGCTAAACCACCTCCAAAGAGAAAAGCACCTAATGCTATCAATGTACTACAGCCACACAATTTTCCTATTTTTGCCATTTTTTCTCACATGTATAATATAGTTGCACTAATTTATAAATTTTTATGATTATCAGAATCTGTGAAAGTATATAAATATACATAAATGAGTGTTGATGAATAACTGATTTAAACAAAAATAATGAAAAAATATTTTTATTAAAATTAAGATGTCTAGATAATAAGAACTAGTATCACTTTTGTCATGTTTTCCCAAAATTCACGAGTTAATGATAAGAGTAGGAAAAAAGAGGAAGAATATCAAAACTATAAAAAATAAATTAATTAATAAAAATTAGAATGTTATAACTTCATAACCCTGGTTAACGTAGTATGATACTCTTTCTCCAGCAGGCATTAGACTTATTCCCATATTTTCTAAATGTGGTTTTATGTTCATTGCCTGAGCTACACCAATACAAGCTGAGTCTATAGCCTTGCTATTTAGCATTTCTTGGAACATGTTCTTAATTTCTCCGTCTATTTGAGTTAATTTCTTTTGACTTGGGCCGAAAAATATGACTTTAACATCTTCATACCTCTTATTCTTAATTGAATTGTATGCCATTCTCATAGCTAAATCGAATTTATCGTCCCCAGACATTATTAGAAATAATACTTTTGCCATCACAATTGCTTATATTAAATTAGCTTATATTTTCATTTTTGATAAACATTAAATAGCTTTAAACTTACTAATTTATAGTAAATTTCCAAAAGTAAAGTTATGTTTAAAAAAGTGAAAGGATAAAAATATCTGTGTCATCTACAACTCTTTTTGTCAAATGGATGATACCAGTAGCTATAGTCTGGGGATTATCATATCCGCTAACTAAATTAGTATCTGAATACTCCTCTCCAATGATAATAAGTGTTGCAAGAGTAGCTGTAGGTTTCATATTTTTCTACTCATTAAGTAGGAGTCTAAGTATAGGAGTTAAACAGTTCATAAACGGATTACTAAACTTTGTCGGGTTATTAACATTTTTAAACCTTGGAGTATACTTTTCCAGAAATCCTGGTTTAGTTGCAGTAATGATATATACACAACCTCTGTTTATTCTAGTTATCGAGTACATCTTAGGAACAAGGATTAAAACCAAAGGGACAATAGGCATAATACTAGGCGTAATAGGAATAACTGCTGCAGCTTTTGTAAGTTTTGATCTAGGATTATTATTTGGATTATTAGGTGGGCTAGTTTGGGCTATAGGGACAGTTTACTACAGAAGAAATCTCCTCAAGGAAGATATAGTTAGATTAAACGCTTCTATGGCTCTAACTTCGTTGCCAATACTACTTGTACTAACTCCAATAGATTTTCATTTTACATTCACCTTAACAGCAATAAGTTTAATTATAATCTTGGCTCTGATTGCTCAGGTTGGTGGCTTCTTCTTCTGGTTTAATGCAGTGAAATACTTAGGTAGTATAAAAGCTGGTACGGGTTCACTACTGGTTCCAGTAATGGCTTATGTTTTATCTTACGCTTTCTTTAGGACAATCCCAACTCCTATTGAGATTATAGGATCTGCTATCACTTTAATAGGAGTTTATCTGACAATGACATCTTAAGAAATTTATTTTTGAACTCTAAAATAATTTTATGAATGAAGACGAATATAGGCAAAAATTAAGGGAATGGATAAGCCAGAACGCTCCCAGAAATCTTATGGGTAAAAAAATCCTTTTTGATACTGCTGAGATAGACAATTATGAGGAGTTAAGGAATTGGCAAAGGAAACTTTATGAAGCCGGATATTTAGGAATAACTTGGCCTAAAGAGTATGGAGGTCAAGGTTTAGATCCTATTTATGAGATAATAGCTTACGAAGAGTTTATTAGGGCTGGATTACCTTATGGTAGAAGTTTAGGTTCAATAGGTCTAATGGTCGCTGGACCAGCAATCCTTAAACATGGAAGTGAAGAACAAAAGAAAAAATACCTTAAAAGAATCCTTTCAGCTGAGGATATCTGGTGTCAAGGTTTTTCTGAGCCTCATGCAGGTTCTGATTTGGCAAATATTAAGACAAGGGCTGAAGATAAAGGAGAATACTTCGAAATAAATGGTCAAAAAATTTGGAGTAGTTATGCTCACTTAGCTAACTATATGTTACTTTTAGCAAGAACTGGAGAAGACAAATACAAGGGGCTTACAATGTTTATAGTTGATATGAAACAAGAGGGGATAAAAGTCTCACCAATAACCCAAATTACTGGTAAAAGTGAATTTAACGTAGTTTATTTAAATAGCGTAAAAGTACCTAAAGAAAATATAGTTGGTAAAGTTGGTGAGGGATGGAATGTTGCAATGACTGTTCTTAATCACGAGAGATTCTTCTTAGGAGTAACAATGTTATTTGTATCTAAAATACTTCTAGAGAAATTACGTGTTAAAGAATTAGAAGAAGAAATAAAAGGACTAGAAGCATTCTACAAAAGACTCCTTGTAAAGATAAGAAAGGGAGAAGAAGAAATTGATGTAGAAGGTGCCGTTTTAAAGTTGGTCTCATCAGAGATTTTACAGAGGATTTATGAAATAGCAGTATCCCAATACGATTTAGAGACTATTATGGAGGATACTTGGTATTTAGGCATGTTAGCTTCTAGGGGAAGAACGATTGCCGGTGGTACATCAGAAATATTGAGAAATTTAATAGGCGAGAGACTACTAAAATTACCGAAATAAATATTAGAAAGAGAATTAAATGAAGTATTTATGTATTTTGAGGATTTCCAAGTAGGGCAGAAGTGGGAAAGTAAGGGAAGGACTGTAACAGAAGCAGATGTAGTATTATTTACTGGTCTTACTGGTGCTCTAAACCCTTTATTTTTAGATGAAGAATATGCAAAAACAACAAGGTTTAAAGGAAGAATACTACCGGGTTTATTAACTGCATCAATTGGAGTTGGTTTGACTTACCAATTACCTTCGGATCCATTTGGAGAAGGTTTTGTTGCCTTAACTAAGCTGGAAATTAATGCTAAAAAACCAGTTAAAATCGGAGATACTCTAAAGGCTTTAGTAGAAGTTGTAAATAAGCAAGAAAGAGAAAAAGATGGAAAAGTATATTTGAAAATTTCTGTTATAAATCAAAACAAAGAAGAGGTAATGATTCTAAATATGGAAATATTAGCTAACAAAAGGAGTTAAGATCTTGTTAATCAATACCACTCTTTTTAAATGCAAGTGAAGATCAAGATCAGTAGTGAAGCCTATCCCCCCATGAACTTGAATAGAATCTAAGATTGCTCTAAAAGATTTTTTAAAAGAATATTCAAACGATGAAGGATCAGTATCAACTAGGTATCTAGATCTCGCTAATTCTAAACCTATAGCATCATCAACAAGTTTATGTTTAATTGCTTGATAAGAACCTATAGGTTTTCCAAATGCTATTCTCGTTTTAGCATATTCAATAGTCTTATTTAAACAATATATACCATGACCTAACATTTGTGCAGAGGCATTTAGAAATACAAAATTGAAATTATCATAGGGAGACCATTTGCCAGATAATATTTTATATACTCTAACTGATGGATCTGGAGATTTTATTTCCACATACTCTACCTCGCTAACTTTAGCTATGCCCTTAGGTGTAACTATATATTCAGCCTTATCTAATTCTGGTGCATAGTTTATCCCTACAGATGTCGGAACGTCATTTCTAGTCATAAAAGTTGTTGCTATTACACCAGGAAGTAAATTCTCTCCCACAAACTCATTTATTAAAACTGATTGTAAAACATTAGAATTTTCTAGAAACTCAAAAACTCCTAAATCCTTTAACTTATAAAATAGATCAAGAATTTTTTCACTATTAGCCTCATGTTTCTTACTACCTAAAATATTCCATTCCCTATCAAGGAGTTCCTTTAAAGAGTCTACGATAAGCTTTATGTCCTCATCTTCTTCTACATGTAGAAGCATATTATTTATTTCTTCTTAAACCTTAAATATGTTTTGGAAATTTCAAATTACTCTTTCTTTATGTGTATAAATATTAAAACTATTTCCCCTTAAAAACCCAATAAGAGTAACTCCAGCTTCCTCAGCAATATCAACGGCTAAACTTGTAGGTGCAGAAATTCCACAAATAATTGGTATACCAGCCTTTATTCCCTTACTTACAATCTCATAGCCTAGTCTTCCACTAACCTGCATAATGTAATTGCTTGCAGGTATTTTTCTCTCCAGTAGCAGTCTTCCAATTAACTTATCTACTGCATTATGTCTTCCAACATCCTCATATAAATAATTCAACTCCCCAGAAGTAGTAAAAAGGGCAGCAGCATGGAGTCCTCCAGTAATCTTAAATACCTCTTGATTCTCCTTCAATTTTTCTGGCAAAGAAAATATGACGTCCCTACTTACTCTAGTATTACATTTTAATATATTAAGTGTATAGAGGAATGCTCTACCACATACACCACAGCTAGAATTTACAATCATCTCACGTACTTTAACCTTTAAAGGTTTATTTAACCTAACTTCTACCACATTATCGCCCTTTATTGAGACTGATGAAACATCATCTATCGTATCTATAGCTCCTTCCGAATATAAAAAACCTAAAACCAATTCCTTATCATTACCTGGAGTTCTCATGATAATTGCAAACGTTTGACAATCATCATAGCATGTCCTAACTTCTAATGGTTCTTCCTCCGCTACGAAATCATCTTCTACTGCCTCTGTTTCATTTCTAATCTTAAATACCTTAACCCTCTTTACTTGCACTTCCAATCGCCTTAAGAATCTTTAGTACAAGATATACCCCCTTTCTAACATCTGGATCATTTAACATCCTTATTATATCTGCCATATGTATCTCGCCAGTTTCTTCTTTGCCATTTAGTATAGCATAAATTAAGTTCAGATTTCTTATTAAGTTATTATTCTCTTCTACCATAAATTCCAGATTTTGATCTATATTTTCTACTACTCCAACAAGGAATGGTAATATGCCAGATTTTTGAAGTCCCTTTAGTAATCTAAGGAAGTTATTGATTGCCTCTTGGTTTTTTATTAATTCCTCAATTAGTCCGTCAATGGTTTGAATTCTTCCCTCTTCCATTTTTTCTCCACCTCTATTCCAAATTGTCTCTTTCTTTCATTAATGTGGAATCTCCAATTATCTTTTGGTAATGGTGTCTCATTCCCTTCAGATATTTTTTCAATAACAACTGGTGTATCCTTATATGCCGGAGTACCAGTCACCTTATCTATTACATTCCCGGTTAGATTATTAACTCCTTTTGACGGGTCTGAAGCATAAAGTGGAATGAATATTTCATCCCCCTGAACCCTTTCGCTTACTAAAGCTCTACCCTTAATCTCTCCTCCGAATTTAGATTTGACAAGTATTAAATCTCCAGTTTTTATTGAGTATTTTTGCGCTAGTTCTTTTGATATTTCTATGAAAGTCTCAGGTACTTTTCTCCTTAAGCCCTCTACTCTTCTAGTCATATTGCCTACGTGGAAATGTTCAAGGACTCTTCCAGTATTTACTGTAATCTTATGCACATCATCTTGTAATTGTGGTGGTTTCCATTCTAACGGATATAGCATTGCTTTACCATCTGGAGTTGCGAAAGCATTAACATACAACAACGGCGTATCAGTTCCATCTTCATTAACTGGCCATACTAGACTCTTAAAACCTTCAAGTCTATCATATGTTACACCAGCGAAAATTGGGCATAATCTTCTTATTTCCTCCATTATTTCAGCTGGTGACGAATAGTTCCAATTTGCTCCTAAAGCGTTAGCAATCATTTGAATTATTTCCCAATCTGGTTTTGACTCACCTAATGGATCAAAAGCCTTGTATATTCTTTGTATTCTTCTTTCTGTATTAACAAAAGTACCTTCCTTTTCTAGTGAAGCAGCTGCAGGTAACACAACGTCAGCTAATTTTGCAGTCTCAGTAAGGAACATATCTTGCACTACTAGAAAGTCAACTTCTTCTAACGCTTTCTTAGTTAATGGAGTACCACAATCTACCATTACTGTATCTTCTCCTACAATATATAGCGCGTGTATTTTACCCTCAAGCACTCCCTCAATCATCTGCGGTATCTGTAATCCAGGCTTTCTGTTTAATTTTACCCTCCAAGCTTCTTCAAATTTCTCAAAAGTAACATCATCAAATTTCTGGTAGCCTGGGAAATAATTAGGCAAGCATCCGAAATCACTTACACCTTGAACATTATTGTGCCCTCTCATTGGGAAAGCTCCACTACCCGGTTTACCATAATTACCAGTTATTAATAGAAGGTCTGAGATTATAGTTGATGTATCTCCACCCCCAAGATGTTGAGTAACTCCCATACCCCAAAGTATTGCTACACTTTTAGCTGAATGTATCATTTCAGCTAATTTAATTATTTGATCTCTAGGAACTCCAGTAACGCTTTCAACATAATCTAGAGTAAAGCCTTTAATAGACTCTTTAAACTCTTCAAACCCCTTCACCCTTTTACTAATAAATTCCTTATCCTCCCATCCTTGATCAATTATATACTTAGCAACAGCAGCTAAAACAGCAGCATCCGTTCCGGGTTTTGGTTTAATGAATAAATCAGCCCAATCAGCAATCTCATGTTTTCTAACGTCGATAACTACCAATTTTGCCCCTCTAATCTTCTTAGCTCTCTTAATCTTACTTCCAGCTACAGGATGACTTTCTGTTGTATTATGCCCTACAATAACTATCAAGTCAGCATTTTCAATATCCTTAAAAGTACCAGAATCTCCACCTATTCCAACAGTTCTCCAAAGCCCAATGGTAGCTGGAGCTTGACAATATCTAGCCGAATTATCAACATTATTAGTTCCTATTACTGCCCTAGCTAGTTTTTGTAATAAATAAGCTTCTTCATTAGTCATCTTATCAGATGCTATAAAACCAATAGAATCTGGTCCGTACTTCTCTCTTATTTCCTTTAATCTTCTTGCTATGTAATTTATCGCTTCTTCCCAACTTGCTTCTCTAAAATGGTCACCTTCTCTAATGAGAGGTTTAGTGAGTCTTTCTGGGCTATTAACGAAATCCCAACCGAATTTGCCCTTAACACATGTTAAAATACCATTGGCTGGAGATTCTGGTTTAGGTTCTACTTTAAGTATTTTCCTTCCTTTAGTCCAAACTTCAAAAGAACAACCAACACCACAGTAAATACACACAGTCTTTGTTTTCTTTATTTGTGAAGATCTAGCTTTAGCTTCAATTTCACTAATTTGCATTAGTAGATTAAAATTATCTTCAACTTTACCAATAGAATCTATTATTTTCTTCTTTACTTCTGGGTTTAGCCAGGTGAAATATCCTGCTTCTCCTAACATAGATTTCTCCATTAATGCATTTACTGGACATACTGTGACACAAGTTCCACAATTTACACAAGAGGAGTTACCTATAGGATTCCCATTATCCCAAACTACTCTTGGTGGATTTAAGTCCCAATTTATCCAAATTACTTCATTAACAGCAAAATCTTGGCAAGCTTCAACGCACCTACCACAAAGAATACATTGTGAGGGATTATATACGTAAAATGGTCCAGAGTCATCAATTGGATATGGCTTTTCTATGTATTGCTGAGAATTTATTCCTAATTTAATTACAGCTTCATGAAGAGGACAATCACCGTTATTATTTTCACAGACTGTACAATACAATTTATGATATTTGAGTATTCTTTCGACTGCTTTCTTTCTTGCATTTACAGCTCTTTCACTATGTGTAACAATACTCATTCCATCAGTTACTTTTGTACTACAAGCTCTTACAAGTTTTCCATTAACCTCTACTAAGCATGTATCACAACTTTGTATTGGTACTAATCCTTCATTATAGCATATATGTGATATATAGATATTATTTTCTCTGAGGAGATCTAATATGGTGATATTAGATTCCTTTAAACTAATCTCATTACCATTTAACTTTACAATCACAGCTTTATATTAGTATTATTTTCTTATAAACGTGAGTTAAATAAACTATTAAGTATTCTTATACTGCAGAAGTTTTTAAATAATAAAAAAGAGATGATATAAATTATTTATATTTAATGATATTTTGATGATATTAATACATAAATTCATATATATACAACAATAAAATACAGAATCAAAAACTAGAGATTTCAAGTATTGAAATATAGATGATAATTTAATTAAGAGATAATAAAGCATTACTATTAAGTTAAAAATAGTCTTATTACTAGTATCTGGTTTAATCGTATATTAACTAATATCTAGCTATATTTATTGTTGATTGAAAAGAGAAGTAAAGTAAGATATAGGAAAAAAAGATGATTCTATTATGCTGGAATTAACTCATAAGTAAGGTAATTTTCTGGTTCTCTTTTAGTAATTCTTAGTTTAACTTTCATACCAACCTTAACTTCTTTAGAATTAACCCATGCAGTTACGTTAATACCATTTTTCATTCTTGCAATACCAACAATATAATCTTGATAATGCGAGAAAGATGGAGGTTTAACATTTATAATAGTATATGCCACTAATTCCCCTTCATCCGGCATCTCTACCCATTCGAGTCCACTAATTTTACATTTAGGGCAATCGTCTTGCGGTGGGAAATAGATCGTGCCACATTTACTACATTTTGTTGCTAGAATTTTACCTTCTTTAAGACCTTCAAAGAATTTTTGAACCTTCTTTATGGGGATTTGATATCTTAACGTCATTTCTCTTACATCTATCCATAATGGGTTCCCATTCTTATCTTGAATAATTGGCATTCCATACATTTGAACAACTTGATCTAAAGATGAAATTAATTGAGAAATTTGTTGTTGTAATTTTTCTCTTACATCATTTATAGTCATGATGATGGCCTCCTTGTCGAGAATATTGTCACGTATGCGTAGTGTCCTGTTCCTCCCACATTGTGTGAAATACCCATGCCATGCTTTACATCAACCTGTGTACCCTTAGGAGCCCTATAAAGCAATTGCCTTGTTATAGATACAGCCATACTAATACCGGTAGCGCCAATAGGGTGTCCTTTAGCTTTTAACCCACCATCAACATTTACTGGTATCTTTCCACCGATATACGTCTGTTCTTCTCTAGCTAATAGATATCCCTCACCCCTCTTAGCAAAACCCAAATCCTCATAAGCCATTATTTCAGCAATAGTGAAACAATCATGAACTTCAGCTACATCAAAAAACCTCCAAGCCTCATCAAAATTAATACCAGCCCTAGAATATGCTTGTTGAGCTGCTAAATAAGCAGCTTCTATACGTGTAAAATCTGTTCTCTTACTTAAGTTTGCTGTACCGCTAGCAACACCTTGTGACACAATCCAAACTGGGGAATCAGTAATTTTCTTGGCAACTTCTTCAGATGCTAAAACTACAGCGGCGGCACCATCAGTGATTGGGGAAGAGTCTAATAATTTCAACGGATATGCTACTGGTTTAGATTTAAGATATTCATCCATTGTAATTTCTTTTTGGAATTGCGCATATGGATTCCTTGCTCCGTAGTGGTGGCTTTTTATAGCAATTTTACCTAAGTCTTCTTCTTTTGCTCCATATTTAGCCATATAAGCTGAAGCATGGAGAGCATAATAGCCCGGAAATGTTAATCCGAAATTCTCAAATTCCCAGAAATAATCACCAGCCCTTCCTATTAATTCAACAACTTGAGGATTAGGAGACTGATGCATTTGTTCAACACCAACAGCTAAAGCTATATCAGCCTCACCAGATTTAATTGCTAGATAGGCATCTCTTAATGCTGCACTGCCCGTAGCACATGCGGCTTCCACTCTCATAGTCCCTTTAGGAGTTAAATCTGAATATTCTCCGACAACAACTGCTGGTAATTCTTCAGCACTCCAACTTCCAACATTTCCTACAACAAAATACTGAATATCCTTTTGATCCAAATTAGCTTCTTCTAACGCTTGTTTTATAGCCTCCCATGCTAATTCTTGAAGATTTACGTCAGTCCTAACGCCAAACTTAGTATGCCCAGTACCTATGATTGCTACATTTCTCATTTTCACACCTACATACTCTTATTAGCCAAATCTCTTAATATTTTTTTGTCTATCTTATTTGTTGAGGTAAGAGGCATTGATTGTATGAAGATGAACTTATCTGGAATCCACCACTTTTGGATCTTCCCTTGGTTACTCATTTCGAGCAAGAAGTTCCTTAATTCTTCTTCAGTAATTGGCTCTTTAGGAACTATAAATGCTATAGGTCTTTCACCCCATTTCTCGTCCTTTCTACCTACAACCGCTACTTGTGAGACCTTAGGATACAATGATATTACATTTTCTAAAAGTAATGACGGAATAAATTCACCACCACTTTTTATTGCATCTTTCTCTCTATCTACAATATGTACATATCCATACTCATCAATATAACCTAAATCTCCCGTGTGAAGCCATCCACCTCTCCATAAAGCTTTAGTCTTCTCCGGGTCTTTATAATACTCCTTTGTAAGCCAAGGACTTCTTACAACTATCTCACCAATTTCATTTACCTTTTTCTCCTCACCAGATACTGGGTCAACTATCCTTAACTGGACTAAGGGTATAGGAGTTCCAGCAGTTATTTGTTCTAGGAACTTTTTATTTTCATCTAAATTTTCTACTAATGAATTGTAATAACTCACAGTAAGCACCGGGCAAGTCTCAGAAAGTCCATAACCGCAAATTATTGTAATACCCAGTTCTTTAGCCTTCCTTGCTAACCCTTCTGGTAAAGCTGATCCACCTATAATAACTTTCCATCTCTTAAATACATGTAAGTAGTTTTGTGCCTCTGGATGGGTAATTATGAAATATAATATAGTAGGTACCATAGCCGAGAAGGTAACTCTTTCCTTATCCATAAGTTTTAGTATAAGACCGTAATCATACTTCCCCGGTAAAACATATTTAATTCCAGACAACATAAACACGTAGGGATATCCCCAAGAATGTACATGAAACATTGGAACCAATATTAAGTAAACGTCATTAGTTGTTACGTTTAAAGGTGGTCTCGCACCTACTAAGCTTACACTTAACGCGTGAAGAACAAGTTTTCTATGCGTAAACCAAACACCTTTAGGGTCACCAGTAGTTCCAGAAGTAAAGAATATAGTAGCTCTACTATTTTCACTAACTTGTGGTATTTCTGAAGGCTCACTACTATCAATCAACTCCCAAAAATCTGCATCAGAAATATTAGACCTTACTTTCTCTTTGCTATCACTATATGTTATAATCTTCATTCCCACTGGAAGAAGATTCTTGGCTTTCTCTAATAAGGGTAAAAACTCGTCCCTAACGATCAAATATTTATCTTCAGCTTGTAATATAGTCTTCAATATTATTTCTGGTGGGTATCTTATATTAACTGTATGCAAAACAGAACCCAACATAGGAATAGCATAGTAAGAATGAAGGTAGACATCAGTATCCCAATCTATAACACCTACAGTCTCGCCCTCTTTAACACCTAGTTTCTTTAACCCACTCATTAACCTTCTTACAGAATCTGCAAAAGATGAAAAAGTATACCTTCTAACATCCCTATATACTATTTCTCTATCTGGGAAGCTTTTCACTCCAGTATCTAGAATCTTATCTATTGTTAATTCATATTCGTAATATTCACTCATATAATGAAAATTGAATTGACAATTAATAAATCTTTTTACCCAAACTAATTAATTATAATTTAATACCCAATAGCCTTCTCGCTGTCTCCTTAACTATAGTAAGTTTCTGTATATCATTTGTTCCTTCATAAATTTTCATAACCTCTACATCCCTTAGCAATCTTTCAACTCCAGTAGAAGTTGCAACGCCATAGCCTCCATGTACAGTAATAGCCCTAATTACCACTTTCTCGGCTATCTCAGTAGAATAATATTTTGCCATTGAAGCAGCTACTATAGCCTCGTTCTCTAATCCTTTATCAAAAAGAGTAGCCGCCCAATAAGTGAGAAGTCTCGCAGTATTCACTTCCGTTAACGACTCAGCAATCTTTTCTTGGACCAACTCAAACATTACTATAGGTTCTCCAAATGCTATACGTTGGCTGGCATAACTTACCATTTTCTCTAGAGCGGCTTGAGCAACACCTAATGCTTGTGCTGCAACCCCAACCCTAGTTCTATCGAAAGTTGCCATTGCATATTTAAAACCGTTTCCCTCCTCACCTACAACATTCTCCTCTGGTATTTCTACATCTTCGAATATTAATTCTGCAGTATTTGAAGCCTTTAATCCTAAGGTATCGATTCTACTAACAACTTTAACTCCTTTCCATTCTCTCTCCACTACGAACATTGAAATTCCTTTCCATCTAGCTTTAGGATCTGGTGGAGAAGTTCTTGCAGTAACAACGTAATAATCTGCTATGCCACCATTAGTTATGAAGATTTTTCTTCCATTAAGTATGTATTTTCCATTAATTTTCTTTGCGGTACTCTGCATTCCAGCAACATCAGATCCAGCACTAGGCTCAGTATTTGCTAATGCTGCAACTTTTTCTCCTCTCGCAACTGGAGGAACGTATTTCTTCTTTAACTCCTCTGACCCAAAAAGCAATATCGGAGTTGTAAATAAGGCACCAGCGGCAACTCTTGTAGCAAAAGAAGGCCATATTCTAGATATTTCTTCCTGAGCTATTGCAGACATTAAAGTATCTCCTCCTTGGCCTCCGTATTCTTCCGGGACAGTTATACCATAGAGACCTAACTCCTTCGCTTTTTCTAATATTTCTTTAGGTACTTCTCTCTGTGCCTCCCCTTTTTCCACATAAGGAGCCACATCTCTCTCCATAAACTCTCTTACAGCTTTTCTAAACAATTCATGTTTTTCTGAAACTTCCACAGAGAAGACTTCTGCTGACTTAAAAGGCAAGACCATAATTACATATAACAGCTTATAAATAAAAACTTTCTTATCTTATCTAATTTTTAGTACAGCTCTTCCAAAAACCTTCCTATTTACTAAATCCATGTAAGCTTGATTTATATCATCAAGGCTATATTCTCTGTATATTGGAACTATCTTGTTTTCATGAATTAACTTAACTGCTTCTTCGTATTCCTTCTTAGTATAAGAAGCTGATCCTATAATCTTGTGTTGTCTCATAATGGATAATGCCGGTCTGCTTAACGTTATAGGTTCTCCTTCAACATTTCCTATTAGTACTAAAGTTCCTTCTTTATTAAGAGCCCTCAAAGAATCATTTATAGTCTTTGCACCAACTAGCTCAAACACAACATCAAATTTATGCCCCTTAACATCATTTATTATATACTCCGTAAATTCTTTGACTTTATCTATTTTAGATGTTAACGCATAAACCTCCTTTACTCCTAAGTACTTTAGGTATTGAATTAAATGAATACCTACTCCTCCTCCACCACCAGTAACTAGAACTTTACTTTCGTCGTTTAGTTCAACTAGCTTTGTAGCATGAATTGCTGTAGCTACCGGATCTAGTGCAGCTGCATATTTTTCAAACTTCTCGTCTGGAAGAGGTATTAAATTAGTCTCTGGTACTATAACTTCTTCTGCATAACCCCCGCTGTAGTTCTGATTTTCCCCTATTATTATAGCATTATCACAGAGATTTTCTTTTCCCTTTTTACAATATTCACATTTCCCACAATATATGTTTGGGTATACAGCTACTGGTTTACCGTTGTAGTACCCAACAATTTCATGACCTAAAATTATGGGTGTTTTTAAGTTTCTAAATCCGCCTTTCCAAATAACAATATCCCTTCCGCATATACCAGTTGCTACCACGTTTACTTTGACACCGACACCTCTGGGTTGTGAATCTTCTATTTTAAAACTCTCATTAAAGTTATAGAGAACAGCCGCCTTCATAACTTATATTATATTTAGAAACGTATAAAAATGTTCTTACTCTGTTGATAATCTCACAGTAGTAGTTGCATATCTAATGGCTTTTAACGTTTAGTAGGCATAACGCATAGTATAAACATAAAATTCTCATTAATAGAATTATACTAAAAGGACGATACTGTGTTACCCTAATTTTGTTCTTATACACTCATTTGTTGCTTTTATCATGTTCTGTATTGTAGTATCTAATAGTGATCCTACCATAGATACGGCAAAACCCTCATAATTATAATGAGATGACCATGAGATCTCGTTATTTTGCAATTTATATACAGTTTTTATATTAATTGTCACTCCAGGCCCGTTTATTTTTATTTCGTATTCGTAAGTATCCCCACTTTGCTTAAATGAGACTAATTCTCCATCAGCTGTTACACTAAATCCTCCAACTTGAGCATCTAACTTAAATTTCTTATCATTAATATCTTTTACATTTGGTATACAACTTATAAAATTTTGATAATTTTCAAAAAACTTCTTAACATCTCTGCTTGTATGAAAACTTCCTTCAATAGACATATCTACAATTTGGAAATCCTAAAATAAAAATTTTTGCCAAACTAAATGACTGGAATTTATTTGGAAAATATTTTGTTTTTGTATACAAAAAATCATAGGAAATACTTTTTCAGATAATTCTTGGTAATTTTAGGAATAGTCTAAGATCTGTGCTCTAAGTAAGTAATATGAGAGTTTGTTACTATAGAGTGAGAATGAGACGGTTAATTTAAATAGGGTATGACTAAAGTAAGAGTGAGAAGTTAGTAAATTTGTCTCTATGTTTAATTCACAAATAGCATAGACTTCTTAGCATAATAATTTTATGAAAAATTCTGTTAAATATATACGGATATCTATTAAGAAAGCTTTATATTTAGATGGAGTAGGTATATAGGATAGGGATTATAAATGGGTCTCCCACTACTACCCTTGGCTTTGGGATTTTTCGGATTGGGCACAGGATATTTCGTATATGGAGGTTGGGAGGTAAGCGGATATCCAAGCAGTAGCGAATCACTTAACAAATCGCTAGGTGAATGGGGCATATGGATGCCTGGTTTTATGCAATTTATAACTGGTGTAATTTTATGGACTTATATAGCACTGTTCCATATCTCACCGCCTAATTCGATATACATGGCAGCAGTAGCCTTTACCGCATATGGTGTACATTGGTTCGCATTAGGATTAAACAAACACTATGGAGGCGACATTAGAGTAGATGGTTATATGGCTGTAGCATTCTTATGGATATCTATTATAGGCGCATTAGTATTTTATAGTGTCAAGGATTATCCAGTAGGTATTCTATTTACTCTATTAGCGCTAGTGTATATATCAGATATCCCTGCTAGTCTACTAGTATCAAAAACCTGGACACGAATTAAAGGAGTCTTTCATCTAATCACTGGAGTATGGCTAATGTACTTAACATTTGCTGCTATAGCTAATTTCGCACTAGGATTTACTTTACCATTATAAAAGAAGTATTATTTTTATTCCTTTTTTATTTCTTTGATGTTACGGTTTTCGTATGAACAGCCTTAGTGCTGATATTAAGTTACACATAGAATATTCCTAATAAAATAATAATAAATATTATATAATCTATTAATAGAATTTAGACCTATTATTTTTATATAAATTCTATTAATTTATTAATTATTAGATTTCATATAAAGAAAGATTAGATATTCAAAATTAGATTTTATATGCTTTGATTTAGATATAGAGTTAATAACGATACTATAATTTATTCTTAGAATTATATTAATTTAAAGAAAATATTCAGTTCTTAAAGAGGCTGAATTGTACATTACTTAGGTTTAAGCAAATTCTCTATTATTTTATCAGCTTCAGTTATAACATGGTTTGGTATTTCGTCATTGTTCCACACTACATATCTCTTTCCTAATATCTCACTAATACCAATTAATACATACGAAAGAACCTCAGGGTCTACGTTAATTATCTCCCCTCTTCTCATGGCTTCGCTTAGTCCAATGGAGTACCTTTCAGCTAATTTAGTGTAATGCCAGATTAACATATTTGGCCTATGAACATGTGCCTCAATAAACAACTTGTAATAGTCTTTGTTTTCCCTTATCCACTTTAAAAATTCTCTTATTCCTACCTTTTCTTTTTCTATTCTGCTCTGAATGTTTTCCGTTTTTATCTTCAAATAATATCTCATTTCCCTATTAGCTTTTCTCACTAGTTCGTCAAAGAGCTCATATTTATTATTAAAATAATAATAAAACACGCCATAAGCCACATTAGCCCTTTTTGTAATATCAGATATAGATGTGTTCATAAATCCTTTCTCTTCAATAACTTCTATCGAGGCATTTAAAATTTTTTCTACAGTTTCAATCCCTTTTCTTGTCTTAGGTATTCTCATATCTTTTCTTTATTACGTAACGACAAAATAAAACTTTATTGGTCGATAAGATTATTTATTATAAAAATTATTAAAATTAAAAATTGACACTTTAGTCGACTTTGAAAAAAGTTCATTTTTATTGTATAAACGGTAACAACCAGTTATACGTCGTAAAATATTTAATCTAATTCGAAAAGTAGTAAATAATGATAGACCCTAAAATTAAAAAATTATTAGAATCAACAATCCAATTACCTATAGGTAAGGCATCTGTAGAGGAGATAAGATCGCTTTTTAAACAATTTTCATCTCTTACACCAAGAGAAGAAGTAGGGAAAATAGAAGACATAACCATTCCGGGTAGTGAAACAAATATAAAAGCTAGAGTTTATTATCCTAAAACACAAGGTCCTTATGGAGTTTTAGTTTATTATCATGGCGGAGGATTTGTTCTCGGCGACATCGAAAGTTATGATCCACTATGTAGGGCTATAACTAACTCTTGTCAATGTGTTACAATTTCCGTAGATTATAGACTGGCTCCAGAAAACAAATTTCCAGCTGCAGTAGTCGATTCGTTTGACGCATTAAAGTGGGTATACAATAATTCAGAGAAATTTAATGGAAAATATGGAATAGCTGTTGGTGGTGATAGTGCTGGTGGCAATTTAGCAGCTGTAACTGCTATCTTATCAAAGAAAGAAAATATTAAACTAAAGTACCAAGTTCTTATTTATCCAGCAGTAAGCTTTGATCTAATAACAAAATCCCTTTACGATAATGGAGAGGGGTTCTTCCTAACCAGGGAACATATAGACTGGTTCGGTCAACAATATTTACGATCTTTTGCTGATTTATTGGATTTCAGATTTTCTCCAATATTAGCTGATTTAAATGATTTACCACCAGCATTAATAATAACAGCTGAACATGATCCATTAAGAGACCAAGGAGAGGCTTATGCTAACAAACTTTTACAATCTGGTGTACAAGTTACGAGTGTTAGGTTTAATAATGTAATTCATGGTTTCGTTTCGTTCTTTCCCTTTATAGAACAAGGTAGGGACGCTATAGGATTAATAGGATATGTATTAAGAAAAGTATTTTACGGAAAATAATTTAGAATTTTAATCCCCCTTTAAGGCTTTCGCCAGAATCAATTACAAAAACTTGACCGGTAAGCGATTCTATTTTTAATATCGCAGTAGCAAGTTCCGCAACATCTTCTGCTTCAAGTAGTTTTCCCATAATTGTAACTTTTTCAGCAAACTCTTTTTCTGTAATACCTAAGAATTTATACATACTCTCTCCTAATTTAGTCTTAACAAAACCTGGTGCAATAGCGTTAACTCTAATCTTTGGTGCCAATTCTAATGCTAAATACTTAGTTAATGTAATTACTGCACCTTTCATAGCACCGTAAATTGATAAACCATAAGCTGGAACAATTCCAGCTACAGACGCTATATTCAGTATTTCACCCCCTTCCCTTATCTCCTTAGCAAACATCTGGGAACAATAAATTACTGATAAAAGGTCAGTAGAAATATGTTTCTCAATAAGCTTATCATCAACGTTAAGAAAAGGAGAAAATAATCCAATCCCAGCATTATTTACTAAGATGTCTACTACTTTATAGACATCGAGAGTCTTCTTAAGCAGTGTTTCGCACCCCTCCCGTGTTGATACATCAGCTAAAATTCCTATTGCTTCACCTCCTTGATCCTTAACCATTTTAACTGTCTCATTCATTTCTTCAGCTCTTTTCTTAGCATTAACCACTATTAGAGCTCCCTCACTTGCCAATCTTAATGCCAATGCCCTACCTATTCCCCTACCAGAACCAGTTATAACTACAACTTTATTTTTTAAAGAGTACATAAGAAAGAGTAAGAAAGAGAGAAAAAATACTTTATTCTCCTTTAAATTCGGGTTTTCTCTTTTCTAAGAAAGCTCTTACTCCCTCTTGCACATCCTTAGTCGTAAAGAGTAAGCCAAATAAACTCGACTCTAAATACTCTCCACTAAATATATTTGCATCATAGCCTAATTCTATAGCTAATTTTGCAGCAAGTAATGAAAGAGGAGATTTTTCAGCTATTTTAAGGGCTATCCTTCTCACTTCATCCTCAAACCTGCCTGTAGGTACAACTATATCAACTAATCCCATTTCGTATGCATCCTTCGCAGGTATCATATCACCGGTATAAATAAGTAATTTAGCTCTTCCCTTCCCTACTAACTTAGGCAATCTTTGAGTACCACCAGCACCGGGAATTATACCTAGATTTATTTCCGGTTGACCAAGCATAGAATTTTCAGACGCAATTCTAATATCACACGCTAATGCAATCTCTAATCCTCCACCTAAAGCATAACCATTTATTGCAGCAATAACTGGTTTTGTATAAAACTGAATCTTATTGGTTAGTTCACGTAAGCTTCTAAATCTTATTACGTCTATTGGTTTTAACGTTAAGAAAGACGTTACATCAGCTCCAGCAGAAAAAGCCCTACCACTTCCGGACAAGATTATAACCCTTACTCTACTGTCATTTTCTAACTCATCTAATGCTTTGTTTAATTCCCCTATCAATTCCATACTTAGTGCGTTAAGCCTCTCCGGTCTATTTAATATAATCCATGCTAAGGGCGGTTCAACACGAACTATTAACGTATTTAATTTTTTCTCCTCAACTTTACCATACTCATAAAATCCAGAACCACTCTTTATACCTAACTTTCCTTCATTGACCATATCTAATAATAAACGATCTGGCTCCTCGACTGAAAGTGAATTAATTGCTTTAACCACATTATCTATTCCTAATTCGTCAGCATACTGGAAAATTCCCTTAGGAAATCCCAATCCCAGTTTGACACCCAAATCTATGTCTTCTTTACTCACTATTCCTTGTCTAAACAGCCTTGAAGCCTCATTAACTCCTAGTGCTATGATTAACACTGGATCTAACTTATCAGCCAACTCTTTAGGTATTTCGGGCTTTGAGTACTTCCCTGGGGCAGGATAAGAATAAAATCCCTTTCCGCTCTTAACTCCAAGCTCATTCTTTTTGACCTTCTCCTCAAATAAAGCTGAACAAGGAGATTTTATCCCGTATTCCTCTAAAGATTTAGAAACATAATAATTAACATCAATACCAGTATAGTCTAACAGCTCAAAAACACCCATTGGAAATCCCAGTTTGTATTTCGCTACAGCGTCAATTGTTAGGTAATCAGCAATACCTTTTTGTAATATAATACACGATGCTGAAATTATTTCTCCTAAAATTCTATTTACTACATACCCTGGAACATCTTTATTTATCATTATAGGAATTTTACCTAGCTTTTTAGCTAACTCATAAGTTGTCTTTGCAGTCTCATCACTAGTCTTCTCACCCTTCATTACTTCAACTAACTGCATTAATACTGGGGGATTAAAGAAATGCATCCCAACAACTTTTTCCGGTCTTTTCGTAGCTTCAGCTATTTTAGATATAGATAAACTGCTCGTATTAGTAGCTAATATTGCATGAGTAGGTAATAATTCATCAAGTTTAGAGAATATTTGCCTCTTTAAATCCAGTCTTTCTATCGCAGCCTCAATTGCAAAATCAGCATCATTCACACTTTCATTCAATCCTACAACAGTCTTTATCCTAGAAATTATATTACTCGTACTTTCCTTTAACTGCCCTTTTTCTTGGAGTTTATCTAAACTCCACTTAATTTTGTTTAATGCATTATCCAGAATTTCTTGACTTATATCACTTAAATATACCTCATATCCCGCTATTGCGAATAGTTCAGCAATACCGTGTCCCATAGTACCTGCTCCTACAACTAACACTTTTTCTAATTTCATTGTACTATTAAAGGATCTAAAAGCTAAAAAATTATGCTAGTTGCAAAATATATTTAACCTAGTGCAGTCAACAAGTCACGATATTTTTATTAAAATAAATACACCTATCTCTTATGAATCCATCAGTGAAGAGTTAAAGCTCATTTCAACATTATTTATATTACTCAGATACTACCCCTTAGAATTTTACCTTTAGTCCTATCTGAAGTTATACGATTTTACGCGTTATTAGCTTATCACATTTAAAATCAGAAATTGATAAAAGTGCTTTTTTAAACTCTATTATAATATTTAAATTATGCCAGAAGACTCGGAAGGTCCTTATTTCGAAGATTTTAAAGTAGGGCAAAGGTTTAAAAGTAAGATAGGGAGGACAATAACTGATGTAGATAATATCTGGTTCACTCTCTTAACTAACAATAGTAATCAAATACATTTTAATAAGGATTATACTGAGAAATACTTTCCTGGAGAACCGTTTAAGGGAAGGTTAGTAGTGAATGGCTTTTTAACTTTAGCAATTGTAGCGGGAATGCTTGTTGAACAAACGAGTCAAAATGGTTTCATGTTAGGATTAGAGAATGTGAAATTCTTAAACCCAGTTTTCGCCGGAGATACAATCTATGCAGAAGCTGAGGTTATAGAGGTTAGGGAATCCAAAAGTAGACCGGGTTTTGGAATAGTTAAAATAAGGACATGGGGATATAATCAAAGGGGAGAAAAGGTTGTGGAATTTGATAGGGTATTCATGGTTAGAAAGAAAGGGGTAAGCTGGACTGGTGAAAAGAAAGAATGAGATGATGACAATATGAATAGAGTCCTTGAGCTGGGTAGTAATATCTCAGCACCTTTAATTGGGGAAATATTAGCCGATTTAGGATTTGATGTAATAAAGATTGAGCCCCCTCCCTATGGTGATGATAGAAGGAGAATTAAACCAGAGATTAATGGGATTAGTGTTTATTTTGCCAGTACTAATAGAGGAAAGAGAAGTATTGTAATTAACCTCAAGACAAATGAAGGTTATGAAATTTTCAAAAAGTTGGTAAAATCTGCTAAGATATTGATTACTAATTATAGGCCCTCTGCACTTAAAAGATTAAAAATAGATTACGAGACTTTGAAGGAAATTAACCCCAACATAATATACTGTTCAATAACGGGGTTTGGAAATTTCTCTAAAGAAGCCGATAATCCTGCTTATGATGCAACAATATTAGCCTTGAGCGGTTTAATGGATATGACTGGAGAGGAAAAAGGGCCTCCTGCAAAATTCGCCACATCAATTTCAGATATAATAACTGCTTTAATGGGAACTATACTAATCTTAGCATCGTTAAATAAGGGGGAATCGGTCTTCATTGACTTACCCATGATTTATACACAATTTTACTTGATGTTAGAAGATGCATATATGTACCTTAATACTAACGTAATACCTAAGAGAATGGGTTCTGCACACAGGTATTTAGTACCTTATCAAGCGTTTAAAACAGCTGACGGTTATATTTACGTAGCTGTTTTCACTGATGAACAATATTTTAAGCTATGCAAAGCTCTAGGGAGAGAAGACTTAGCTATGTTCGATACTAACCAGAAGAGGCTTGAAAATAGGGAGTATATAGTAAATGAATTACAAAAAATATTTGAGAATAACACTAGAGAGTATTGGGTAAAGGTATTAAGTGATGCTGATGTACCAGTAGCTCCAGTGCTTAACTTGGCTGAAGCTTTCCAAAGGTATGGTAATAAATTAGTTTATGAGGTTAACGGAATGAAGTATATTATGTTTCCTTTTAATAAAAAGGAGACTGTTGCTCCAAGATTAGGCGAACATACTAGAGAGATTCTACTTGAATTAGGATATGACAATGACGAGATAAATAATTTAATTAAAAAAGGAGTAATAATGGAAGCAAGTAAATAACAAATAATACTCAATCAACTAGAAGTATAAGTTAATAGATTATTTTCGTAAGACCTCTAATTAAAAGTTATTTTTCCTAAGTAGGTTAAATCTTAAATTGGAAGTAATTTTTAAGCTTGTTTCAACTTGCTATCCTACTCCCGTTAGTATGATCTCGGAAGTCCTAACATATGGTGAGCAATATAGGCTAAGATTAAATTTTGAGATACTGGGGCTACCTTATATAGCCTAGTCTCTCTAAACTTCCTCTCTATGCCTGTTTCCACAGCATAACCGTAACCTCCATAAATGTCCATTGTCACATTCCCTGCTTCCCAGGCTATTTCTGCGGCTAGATATTTTGAAATATTGGCATAGTTTCCAATTAATTTAGTGTCCTTTCCCTCCTCTGCTAAACTTAATCCTTCATTGAAATAACTTACAAGTGCTTTTAACTCAGCATATACCTTGGCTATTGGAAATTGAACGCCTTTAAAACTGCCTATTGGCTTACCGAAAACTACCCTATTTTTAGCATAATCCACAGCCTTATTTATAAACCATTCAGCATTACCTATTAATTCAGCGGCTATCATAAATCTTTCAGTATTTAACAAATCTAGTAAATGGTAAAATCCCTTACCTACTTCTCCTATAACATTTTCCTCAGGTATTTCTAAATTATCAATGAAAACTTCATATGCATCGGTATTTGACATAGTTCTAATCTCTCTCATTTCAATTCCCTTTCTTCCTTCTCTCAAATCAACTAGAAATAGAGTAATCCCATCAGTCTTCTTTTCAACCCTCTCATAAGGCGTTGTCCTAGCCACTAATATTATAAAATCAGTGTATTTCAACCTAGAAATGAAAATCTTATGGCCATTTACAATATACTTATCTCCGACTTTTTCTGCAATAGTCTTCATTCTAGTAGTATCAGATCCTACATCTGGCTCGGTTAATGCTAATGATAATACCTTCTCGCCTTTACCTATATCTTTAAAATATTTATCCTTTAACTTTTTATTTGAATGTCTTACAAGTAATGCTGTAGTGTAATATTGTCCATGAACGAAATATGAGTTACCTCCTCTTACATTAATTAGGTAAAGGATTAAGCAAGCTAACCTAATACCTTTACCAGCCCCTCCATATTCTATAGGTATTAGTATTGATCCCAAACCTAAACTCATGAAATCATTAAAAAACTCCACTGGAAATTCTCTTCTTTGGTCTTTATTTAGCCAATATATCTCATCATATTTCTTCATTAACTCATCTACAGTTGAGAGGATTAGCTTCTCTTCTTCATCTTTAGGCGAAAGTAACACAATAATATAATTAATAAAGTTTTATTATAAAGTTTTCCTAAAAACAGTTTTTCTAGTAATTTCGAAGAAAATATAACCTTAATATTAACTAAAAACACATAAAAACATTTATTAAGAAAGAAAATTGAATAGTCAATGAACTAGAATTAAATAACATTTATAGTAGTTTATAAATCTCATTAAAGAATCAATTTTCGTATTATTCTAATATTTTTATATAAATATCGAATAAAATAGTTGTATAAAAATACACAAAATTTATATATTAGCGAAAATTAATTAATTATATGGAAGATAAGTCTAATTTAAAGCAGACTCCAGAATGGTACGTAGCGAGAGTTGATAGATTACCAGCTTGGGGTCTAACATATGCATTAATCTGGGCTATGGGTTTCTCATTTTTTATTACTTTATATGACGTGATTAATGTAGGTTTCGCTTTACCCTACATACCCTTCGTTGTAACAGCGGCTCAATCATCACTTATTGCATCATTAGGTTTATGGGGGTATGTAGTGGGTGCTCCGCTGTTCTCTTATATAGCTGATGTCATTGGAAGGAGACCTACTCTCATATTTACGGCATTATTTACTGCAATAGGAAGTTTTGGTGATGCGTTATCTGTTAACTATCCTATGCTAGCTGCGTTTAGATTTATAACTGGAATGGGTATAGGTGCTGATTTAGTCCTTGTTATGACCTATATGGCGGAAATGTCCCCAGCACATAAAAGAGGTCAATACGTAAACTTAGCTTTTATAGGAGGTTGGGCTGGAATTGGAATTGGTCCTTTCATTGCCGCATTAATTGTTACATCAATACCGAGTATAGGATGGAGAATTACATTCTTATTAGGAGCTATATTAGCGGTTCTTGCTTTAGCTATTAGAGCATATGCGCCAGAGACTGCTAGATTTTTAGCAATGAAGGGTAAGTTTAACGAGGCAGATGAACTTGTAAGTAGAATGGAGGCAACTGCAATGAGTAGAGCTAAGGTTGACAAATTGCCTGAACCTCAAATTAAGACTTATAGTGTGAAAAAAGAAAATCCCTTTAAAATATTAGCAAAGCCCAAATATCTAAAGAGATTAATAACATTATTCCTCTTAATGTTCTGGATTTATTTTATGGATTATCCATTCCTGGTTTTACCACCTACCTGGGTAAAGGATATCCTAGGATATAGCGGATCCCTATTTTCTTCTGCAGTATTCTACTTTGGATTAGCAGGAATAGGAGCTTTCTTAGGTTCAATATTATTAAGATTTATTATAGATAGATTTGATAGAAGAGCTATGACAATCTTCGGAGTTGTAGTCTATTTGATAGGTACTGGAATAATGGCAATTGGAGGAGTAGCAAGGAGTATACCAGTATTCTTCGCTGGTGCCTTTATTGCAGAACTTGTAGGAGTAGGATGGTATAATATATACTATCTATTATGCACTGAGAATTTCCCTACTAATGCTAGAGCTACAGGTTATGCTATAGCAGATGGAGTGGGTCATGCAGGTGGTGCAATAGGGCTAATTGCTCTATTTCCATTAATATCCGTTCTAGGTAATATAGGTGCATGGACTATTCCATGGATACCCGCTATAGCGGTTGCAATAGCAACACTCTTTATTCTTCCCAAAACTGTGAAGGTTAGATTAGAAGAAGTAAATGAAGCAACAGACGTATAATATACTGCTCAATGCTAATAAAATATTTTTTATTATACCCTTTCCAAAATAATCATACTTGTATAGATAACATATTTATAAATTTTAATTTTAATAATATTATTCTTCTCACAATATTCATTAACATAAGAGAAGGTATTATAGATATTTTATACAATTTTACATTAATTATCGAATAAGATAGTTACATAAAAACATTCCTTGAACTATATTTTAAACAACTTAAATAACGTAGCAAAAACACGCAATCTTTTATGCATTACATGAAACACTTTTAATAAACTTCCTGGATAATAAACATAGGACATAATCTACACAACATCTTTGACATTTAATGTTCTTTGTTATAATAACGTTATTGCTATTAACTTATTTTCTGTCATTTCTAGCATTGTATCTCTTACTCCTTCTCTTCCTATTCCAGTTTTCTTAAATCCTCCGAAAGGTAAGGAATCCCATCTGAGTCTCGTACTATCATTAATTATTATGGCACCGAACTTCAGCTCCTTAGCGATTTTAAGAGCCCTATTTACATCGTTGCTGAATATTGCAGATTGTAATCCGTATTCAGTAGAATTAGCAATATTAATTGCCTCTTCATCACTCTTTACTGAAACAATTGGGGCTATTGGTCCGAATATTTCAGTCTTCAAGACTAACATGTCTAGACTGGGGTTAGTAACTAAACTTAACGGGAAGAAGTAACCAGTCTCCGGTCCTTTATTGAGTACTTCAACATTACCACCCTTAGACTGTGCATCTTCTAATGCTTTATTTAACTTCTCAACACTTTCCTGGTTTATTACTGGGCCTATATCAGTACTTTCATCTAGGGGATCTCCTACTTTAAGTGCCTTAACTTTCTCCTTAAATGCTTTAACAAATTTATCGTAAATTTCCTCTCTAACTATTATCCTCTTCCCAGCATTACAATTTTGCCCAGCATACTCATATCTAGCCCTAACAGCTATCGAAGAAGCCCTATCTATGTTAGCGTCCTCTAAAACTATTATTGGGTCCGATCCTCCTAACTCCATGATAATCCTCTTTCCTAAGGAAACTGCCTTGGAAGCTATTGCTAAACCAGTTTGCGTAGAACCGGTTAAAGTTATTAAACCAACCAAGGGATGAGTTATTAACTCGTCCCCTATCTCATTACTATACCCAGTTACTATCCTAACTGCGCTATCTGGAAGCCCAGCTTCTACAAGTATCTTTTTCATTTCTATTGCTGATAATGGAGTGCTTATACTTGGTTTTACCACCACAGAATTTCCTACAGCTATTGCTGGAGCTACTTTATGTGCAAATGAATTTATAGGAAAGTTAAAGGGTAATATAGCAGTTACTACTCCTATAGGTTCCCTAGTGCTAATTACTATCCTATTTTCATTTCCTGGAGGATACTCGTAAGCATCAACCCTATAGTTTTTACCCTCTAGTACTATTGCAGCTTCTTCAGCAGCTTGTCTAAACAGCCTGGACGCTCTCATCACCTCAACTCTTGAATCCTTTATTGGTTTTCCAGCTTCCATAGCTAACAATCTAGCTAACCTTTCCTGCTCCCTTTCCAAAATCTCCGAAACCTTCCTTAGTATTGCTGTTCTCTTGTATAAGGGCATTCTAGATATAGTCTCAAAGCCCTTATAGGCTTCCTCTATTTCTCCCCTAACTTCGTCTTTGCTCATTCTCTTTACTGTTCCTATTACTTTTAAATTAGAAGGAGACTTAATCTCTATGACCTCGCTCATTATAAAACCACGAATATTTTTATATTCTAAAGTTTAAAAGCTTATGCAAAATGTATATATTCATAACTAGAGAAATTTTTTAATGAAAATATCTTACAAGCTGAGTTTAAGGCTAATGTTAACTTATTCAAACTCAATATTAAAGTCTGCGTAAGTCATAAAATTGATAATAGCATAATGCTCTATAAATTCGTTAAGCTAAAGATATGTACAAATTGAGGTAAGGTATCCTACTCTTAGTACTATGTAGATTTATATAACTCCCCATGAAATTATCAAATATGAGAAGTAAGGAAGATTACTTAAAGTCGTTAAACGATGGAAGAAGAGTAATGTATCGAGGCAAATACATATCAAATATTGTTGAACATCCCGTGTTAAAAATATCTGCACTTCACGCGTCAAAATTATTTGAATATCCAGATAGATCTTACGACGACCAACAGTACGGTAAAATAAGTAAATACTTCAAGGTACCAAAAACATCCCAAGACTTACTAGATAGGCATAAACTAGTATACGATACAACTATTTTCTGCAATGGTATATTTAACATTTCACAAGCCATCGGTAGTGATGCTCTCTTTTCCTTAATGATAACAGCTAAAAAATTAGATAAAAAGTACGGTAAAGACTATTTCAGCAGAGTTAAGAAATACTACGAGTATGTCGTAAAAAATGATCTAACCTTAGCAACAGCACAGACTGATGTTAAGGGTGATAGGTCAAAAAGACCATCAAAACAGCCAGACCCAGATTTATATGTTAGAGTAGTTGATGTAAGAAATGATGGCATCGTAGTTAGAGGGGCAAAAGCTCACACTACTCAAGCAGCTGTAGCTGATGAGATAATAGTTATACCAACAAGGGCTATGGGAGAAGAGGATAAGGATTACGCTATAGCCTTTGCAGTTCCTGCTAATACACCGGGTTTGAAGATGATTGTAAGACCAATAGATGAGATTGAGGGAAATTCCTCATCAGTCTTAAGTGTAAAAGATTATGAGTTAGAAACACTGACAATCTTCGATAACGTCTTTGTACCATGGGATAGAGTATTCCTATTTAGGGAATATGAATTTGCTGGAACCCTAGCTAGACTATTTGCAACATATCATAGGTTTACAGCAATTTCTTATAGAGCTGCTATGGCAAATCTCTATTTAGGTTCAGCAATACTTTCAGCAGAGGCAAACGGAATATCAAACGAGAAGCACGTTAGAGACGATATAATAGACATAATACTTTATAAGGAAATACTAAGGATGTCGGCAATAGCCTCGTCTGTTTACCCAGAAATTGATGAAGAAATTGCAATCCCTAACTATATCTTTACTAATATAGGTAAGCTCTACACTAACACACACTTCCATGAAGTTGTTAAGGATTTAATTGATATAGCTGGCGGTATAATATCAACATTACCCTCAGAAGAAGATCTTAAGAGTGACGAAGGAGAGGTTATAAGTAAGTATTTGAGAGGTGCGATAGACGGAAAAGAGAGGATCGATATTTTAAAATTTGTGAAGGAAATAGATGGAAGTAGTTCTTTAGTAGGGTATTGGCTTACAACTATGATCCATGCTGAAGGTTCAATTGAGGCAAGTAAAATCGAACTATTCAGAAATTACGATTTTAATGAGAGTAAGGAACTTGTAAAGAAAATAATTTCAAGTTAAATGTGATTTTTTCTCCGCTATATTTAAATTCGGAAAAGAAGTAAATTATAATATGTACGAATTTCCATTAACAATCCAACACATTTTTTGGAGAGTTGAAAAATTATACCCAGAAAGCGAGATAGTTTCTAGATCTGAGAAGATAGAGAGAATGAGTTACAAGGAGTTTGCCTTAAGAGTAAGAAAACTTTCCTCCTTTTTAAAGAGCTTGAAATTAGAAAAAGGGGATAAAGTAGCATCAATAGAGTGGAATACAAGAAGACATCTTGAACTTTATTTCGCCACAACAAATATGGGTTATATTCTACATACAATAAACGTAAGATTTCATCCTAACGAGATTGAGTATGTAATCAATCACGCAGGGGACAAATTTGTGTTCACCTCTCCAGAATTCGAGATCAGTAAATTAAAGACGTCTCTTAGCGGAATATTTTATCTTGATGAGAACTTTGACAAGGCAATAGACATGCAAAAACCAATAGACAGTTTTCCCCAACTTGATGAAAAAGATGAAGCAGTTATATGTTACACTTCTGGAACAACTGGGAAACCTAAAGGGATAATGTATACTCACAGATCTATCTATATACATTCACTAACTCTATTAGCTAAAGATGCTGTTGGAATATCAAGGAACGACACAGTATTAGTCGTTGTACCAATGTTCCATATAAATGGTTGGGACTTACCATTCTCAGCACTAATGACCGGAGCTAAACTAGTATTACCAGGTCCTAGACCAACTTCTAAGGATTTAGCTGAACTAATAGAAAAGGAAAAAGTTACAATTGCAGCTGCCGCTCCAACAATTTGGATAGACTTCTTGAACTTTATAGAGAAGGAGAATTACAATATTTCGTCATTAAAGACCGTAGTAACTGGTGGTGCTGAGCCACCAAGAATTATAGCAGAGAAATTTAATAAAATGGGTATTAGATTATACCACGCATGGGGAATGACAGAAACAGAGGCAATAACAACAGTTAATCAAGATCAAGAAAAGATAAGTAGTCAAGGAATTCCTTTACCCGGAATTGAAATGAGACTAGTTAGTTTAGATAATGAGAAAGAACTTCCGTGGGATGGTGAGAGCATTGGAGAACTATGGGTTAGCGGTGCATGGGTTGCAAAAGAATATTATAAAGAAGCGGAAAAGAGTAAAGAAACATTTAGAGTTATTGACAACAGAATTTGGTTAAGGACGGGCGATATAGTTACGATTGATAAATATGGTTATATAAAGATAGTAGATAGAGCTAAGGATTTAATAAAAAGCGGAGGTGAATGGATTTCCAGTATAGATCTTGAGAACGCGATAATGAGCTATTATAAAGTCTTTGAAGCAGCTGTTGTTGCTGTTAAAGACGAAAAATGGGGAGAAAGACCCGTAGCTCTAGTCGTACCTAAAAAGGAATATGAGGGCAAAATTACTGAAAGCGAGATCAAAGAGTATCTTCTCTCATTAAACAGATTCCCCAAATGGTGGATACCAGATAAGGTACTATTCATTAACGAATTACCAAAAACTAGTACGGGGAAATTAGATAAGAAAGTGATCAGAGAATTAGTTAGAAACATGTAACGTTTTATTATCCTCCTTCCTTTTTAACCACCCTATCCCTTATTATATACCAGGTACCTAAGGCTATAGCACCTAATTTTCCTTCACTATCCCTAAACTCTATTTGTACTATAACAGCAGTCCTTCCTTTTCTTACCACCTTACCTTCAACAGTAAATGGTCCCTTATACATTGGTTCAAGAAAGTTAACCTTTAACTCTTGAGTAACTTGGTCTATTCCATCATTTACAGATAAAGTAGCTAAACCTCCGGCAAAATCGATAGCGGTCATTATTATTCCACCATTTAACACATTACCTCTCCTACAGAACTCTTCCTTATAAGGAATTTGAATCTTAGAATAACCTGGCTTTACATCTAAGATCTTAACTTCTAAAAACTTAAATACTCTATCATTGTTTTCCAAGATGTTTTGTAAATCCATGAAACTCTAATAACCTTTGCAAGAAAAAAGTCTTACTATAATTAGCTTGATATTGCCACAAGTATAGAGTAAGATCCGTTTAGATATTGGGTTTATATTACCTAATTAATGAAAAATTAACAAGAACGTAATACTTTTCCCTATCATTTCTAAAGAGAGTAAACCTGTAGGCATTAATACGAGATAAGGTAAAACGATACCAAATAACTATTTTAAGTCTATAAATTATTGAAGAAAATCGTAATCTGTTAAGTTAATTTAGTTAACTATATCCTACTAACAACTATCCAATTCTTCCTCTTAAATCTTTATTTTATATCAGATAGAAAGTTATACGTGAAGATAAACAGAATACGAAAACGATTTCTAGTCATAAAATTATGCCTTTTTGACTTAAAATCGAAACTACACTTTACTAAGCGGAAATATAAAAGTTAATTGTGTAAAATAATTGATATTATTGCACTCACAATAAACCTTAATAAATTATATAACAAAATATAATTAATGGCTATAGTCCCTTTCAAAAGAGACCCAACATTTTACCCATCACCTAAAATGGCTATGAAAGCTCCTCCAGAAGATTTAGCTTACGTAGCGTGCTTATATACTGGTACTGGGATTAACAGAGCTGATTTTATAGCAGTAGTTGACGTTAACCCTAAGTCTGAGACATATTCAAAGATAGTCCACAAAGTGGAATTACCATACATCAACGATGAATTACACCACTTTGGATGGAATGCTTGTAGTTCAGCTCTATGCCCAAACGGTAAACCTAACATTGAAAGAAGGTTCCTTATAGTCCCAGGTTTAAGATCCTCTAGAATATACATTATTGACACTAAACCTAATCCCAGAGAGCCTAAAATAATTAAGGTGATAGAACCAGAAGAAGTCAAAAAAGTCAGTGGTTATTCTAGGCTCCACACAGTCCATTGTGGACCAGATGCTATCTACATAAGTGCACTTGGAAATGAAGAAGGAGAAGGACCTGGAGGAATATTAATGTTAGATCATTACAGTTTCGAACCTTTAGGCAAATGGGAAATAGATAGAGGAGACCAGTATTTAGCTTACGACTTTTGGTGGAATTTGCCCAATGAAGTTTTAGTAAGCAGTGAATGGGCAGTCCCAAATACAATTGAAGACGGTCTAAAGCTGGAACATTTAAAGGATAGATACGGGAATAGGATCCACTTCTGGGACTTAAGGAAGAGAAAGAGAATACACAGCTTAACATTAGGGGAAGAGAACAGAATGGCATTAGAGTTGAGACCTCTACATGACCCTACAAAACTAATGGGTTTCATAAACATGGTTGTGAGCCTTAAGGACTTAAGCAGCTCCATCTGGCTGTGGTTCTATGAAGATGGTAAATGGAATGCAGAGAAAGTAATTGAAATACCAGCAGAACCATTAGAGGGTAATTTGCCAGAAATATTAAAACCCTTCAAAGCAGTCCCTCCTCTAGTAACTGATATTGACATAAGTTTAGACGACAAGTTCCTTTACCTAAGTTTATGGGGGATTGGTGAAGTAAGACAGTACGACATAAGTAATCCCTTCAAACCGGTATTGACTGGTAAAGTGAAATTAGGAGGAATCTTCCACAGAGCAGATCATCCTGCTGGGCATAAATTAACTGGAGCACCTCAAATGCTTGAAATAAGCAGAGACGGAAGAAGAGTTTACGTCACCAACTCACTATATAGTACATGGGATAACCAGTTCTATCCAGAGGGGTTAAAGGGATGGATGGTTAAGTTAAATGCTAATCCGTCTGGAGGATTAGAAATTGATAAAGAATTCTTCGTAGATTTCGGAGAGGCTAGATCCCATCAAGTTAGGCTAAGTGGAGGAGATGCTTCTTCCGATTCTTATTGCTATCCTTAGCCTTGGCATCGTTGAAGGTATAAATCCACATAAGGGATTACTTTTTTCCTCCTATTTTTATTCATTCAAAAAGAGGTTAGAATCGTACTTATTACCTCTAGTTATTACAACTTTTTACTATTTACTAGGTATAATTGTATCATTATTGGTTATAATACCTCATGATACTATATCTAAATTAGTACTACTAAACCTTATATCTACAAGTATTATAATGAAAGTTATATGCAGTAGTAGCAATTTCCTACATTACAGTGGTAGTATGAAACCGGCATTGTCTAATGTAATAAAATGGTCACTAGCAAATTCAATCATAGAAATGGCACCGATAGAAATGATTGTAGCAAACTATTTAGTTAATTTAGGTTTCATTATCTTCTTTTTATCAAATTTTGTTACCAGAGAGATAGCGTTTTATTTCTGCAAAAACTCAATACCAAGAAAATTATATTTATACAATATACAATTAATGATTGAAATACCGATATTAATCCTTCTACTAATAGGGATCATATTAACCTAGGCTAACAATCAACGTTAAGCTCTTGTTTCCTTTAACTGTAGGTCTTAAATTCAATACCCTAAAAATAATCTTTAGGATAATATAACTTGCTCTATCTTTGTTTTTATTATAAAGAATTATTTCTCTTCATACAATTAATTAAAATACAAGATAAAAGTAATCTTAGCTCAGTTTAATATAACTTTATAATATTTTATACTTGATCATAGTTTAAAAGGAAACAAGCCTTCAAATTACACGGAAATGTGTAGAAGAGACCTTGTCCTTTAAAATCTCAGAAAGTATAATTTCCGTATCAGTTTTTGGTGTAATAAATTTTATTTCCTATGTTTGTTTGTTTTATTGCATTTTTCTCTAGTAAGTATTTTATATGTGCTAGTGTTTCTCCTATGGCCAATTGTTTATCAAAGTTTGAGAGTTCATCCCATTTTTTGTACCATGAAATATTCATTGCTATCTCAAATCCGTTAACCTTTCCCTTCATTTCAATTATTTTTAATATTTCTTCTAGTCTATTCTTATGATGTTCCTTGATTTCTTCAATTCTTTCTTTAACATTGTTGATTGGTTCTCCGTGTGCTGGGTATATTTTACCATTTATTTTCTCTATCTTATCAAGGCTATCTAAGTATGATTTTAGTGGGTTGTCATTGACTCTGAGTAGGGAGACGTTGGGGGTAATGTTTGGTAATATGTGATCACCGCAGAATAGTATTTCATTATATTTGATGCATATGTGTCCCATTGTGTGCCCTGGTGTCCATAGGATTTTTATTTCACTACCTCCTACCTTTATTGTATCCCCATCAATAACTTTGTTGAAGTTTACACCTTTGATTATTTCGTAAAATCTGTCCCTATTTCTAAACATTCTATCTATAATATCCTCTGGGAATCCGTTTGAGAGTAGGTAGTTTTTCATCTCTTTTTCATACTCATTACTTAATATAAAATTAAGATACTCTATTTCTTTTTCATGAATAAATATATTACTATCTTTAAATAGTCTAACTAAGCCTATGTGATCTGGGTGGTAGTGTGTGATTATTACGTAATTTGGGTAACCGTATTCTTTTAGATAATTGGTAAGTGTTAACATTGCTTCTTGTGTAGGTAATCCAGTGTCAATTAGTAGTGATTCATTACCATCCCTTATCAAGTATGCATTAACATGATTTAGAGGACCTTGCATAGGTAATTTTAAAGTCAATATCATAACGTTCATTAAAAACTGACAAAATTTAAACTTATCTACTCTCAATATCTATATATTTATCATTTCTCTAATTTAATATTTATACTTCTTCTAAAGAAAAGATCATTTATTAAATTTATATTTGATAGCACTATAATACAAATCAACTTTTTCTTCGAATAAATGCGATACAATAAACTAGAAATAATTAGAAATATGAAGATCAGGATATTAAATGTAAAATATTCAACATTTAAATAATTAAGTTTTTATATTCAGCGATTAAAAAGAGAATTGTGAAGGCATTATTTATAAGACCTAATAATCCTTCAGGAAGCGGATATTTCAAATATTTTGGCTTCTTACCGACTCCACTTGGGCTTATTCAGTTAGCTAGTGATGTTTTATCAGTTGGTAATTGGGAAGCTAAAATAATTGATATGGAAGCTGACAATATGACAATAGATGATGTGGTGAGTACTGCTATTTCTTATGATCCAGACATGATAGGAATAACGTTACATGCTACTGCAGCTCATAACATAGCTACAAAAATAGCACAACAAATAAAATCTCAATTAAATGATACCGTTATTATTGCTGGAGGTCATCATGCTACATTTGTTCCGTATCAAATGTTAAATGAGGGATTCGATATAGTAGTCCTAGGTGAAGGAGACGATACTATAATGAAGTTAGCTTCTGCATTAAAGGAAGGTAATAGAGATTTTTCGCAAATAAGGGGAATAGTATATAAAAAGGAAGGAAAGATATTCAAAACCCCTCCTGCCCCTTTAATTTCGGATCTTGATAGTCTACCCGAACCTGCATTGGAGTTAGTAAAAAAGGAGAATTATCCAGTTAAGATATTTGGAGATGATCAGTATGTAGCTTGCCTAGAAACTGCTAGGGGATGTCCTTATGCGTGTGATTTTTGTTCCGTAACTCCTACTTGGGGTAACAAATGGAGAAATAAGTCTAATAACAGAATTCTTAAGGAAATAAGTAAAGCAAAAGAATTAGGATATAACTGGATATTTTTTGTAGATGATATTTTTATAGTTTGGCCTAATAGATCTCAGAGGGCTGCATTATTTAGAAAAATGATAGAGACTAAAAATACTATTAATTTCATAGCACAGATGAGGGCTGATGTTACTGCACGGAATCCAGAATTAATTAAACTTGCATCAGATGCTGGATTAAGAATAGCATTTCTTGGAATTGAAAGTGGGAGTCAAGAAGTTCTAAAGAAAATGCATAAAGGGTTAGCAGTATCAGATTCAATTAATGCCGTAAAAACACTTCATGAAAACGGAGTTATAGTATTGGTAGGATTAATGATAGGAGCGCCATACGAAACAATAAAGGATATTCGGGCGACCGTAAAATTATCAAGAAAATTAGCCGATGTGGGAGCAGACGCGGTTCAATTCTCGATTTATACTCCTTTGCCCGGAACTAGAATATTTGTAGAATCTCTCAAAAATAATTTATTATTTACGCTCAATTGGGATCGATATGATGTTATTACTCCAGTAGTTAAAACTAAAGTAAATCCAGCTCTTGTACAGTTAATTGCAGCATATGCTAGCTATACATTTTACATATACAAGTATTTAAAAAGTAAACTAAGATTATCGAAGATTAAGATACCTGAGAAGAAGCTAACGCTATTAAGAAAAGCAGAAAAATACCTATGGAAAAAGATACCATATCTTGTTAAGGAGTCTTTAATTGATTTACCAATTTCTGCAGTAAAGACTCTTAAAATGTATCTGAAGAGAGATAATATCCCTGCAGATGTGATACAATCTCTTATAGCTCAATCAAGTAATATAATTTATCTTGAAACTGGTGATAAGAATAGATACTATAATATAAAGAACGAGTAACTTTACAATTTAACGATATTTAAAATATTTTTTCTTAGTAAATACGAAGGGAAAATGAATACTGGAGAGATTCAGTAATCCTTTGCGAATTGTAATATTCTCATAGAATTAGAATAATTGATGAAGAAACAATTGATTATATTATGTTATTATCTCCATTAAGTCCGTTGTATAAACTCCTTGGTCCCTCCAATTGTGAATGTACAGTCAATTATTCAATCTTGAAATGAGAAAATAAAGCGAATTCGCAAAAGAGCTATGAACCTCCCGAATACTGTCACATCTTAGATTAAATTTATTCATGTTGCAACTTTCCACGGCTGCAAACTCAAGTTTGTTAGATACGTTAATATGCAGTGGCTCCTACGGTTGCAAGCTTAGGTTTGTGAGAGGCATGGTATATGGTGCCTATAGATGAAAAATACCATACCATAAATAAGTTACATTTTTATCAAATAAGATATAACTTCTTCGATAATATTCGTGTCATATTTAGAGTTTAATAACTTATAACCAAGGAAGAACTTGTCTTCAAGTTCTATTGCGATATTAATATCTTTTATTCAAATAGTATTTTAGTGAAATCTATGAGAAATAACCGTAAAGAACTTATCACATAATGTTGTCATTAAGCATAACCAGTGCATAGAGTATTAGTAGTTTAAGGAAATTCCCTCACCATAAAAAATTATAATATTTGCTCATTAACTAATAAATACTTTGAATTTACTTCCTTACTTTATTTCGTTAATCACAAGGAATTTTCAGTTAATAAGACAATATATCTTACATTTGTTTAACGTAACCTAAAAATGTAACGATTTTCCTATAAGTGCTAAGAGTATTAATATTAATTAAGATATTTCCATACGTTAAAATCTATAGAAATATAAATAACGCAACAATGGCACTAGAATTTTCCTTTTTATTTATCTAATTTAAGGACAGTTATATAATAAGCAATAGATGTTGCTAGTTTTATTTTATCGTAATATATCACCTGAAATGTTTTACTTATTCTACTTATGTCTCTTTGAAATGTTTTTTCAAATTCTCCCATGAATACAGTATGGGAATCTCTTTTTTCTGAGATAAATGATAACATTAGCCAAAATTGAACAAAACCAGTACCATTCAAATAAGACCACATATATTTTATGATATAGAGTATAATTAAATCAATTTTTATTAGAAAAACATGAAATATTGAATTAATTTCACGTGGTTAAAAAGGGGTACATAGAGTCAGCTGAAGTTCACGAAAAATAACTCCCCAACTTGAGGTAAACCTTGTGAAACAACTTCCCTCATCTCCTTGAGGACAAGAAAATCAACGAGAGACTGACAGAACTCCCACAACCTCACCCTCCTCCAAGAACGAACCAAAAACCAAACATTCAAAAGAAAATAACAGAGGAGGATAAGAACCAACTCCTTCCTAACATCACAAGTCCTAACCCTAAACTCCTCTAGCGAACGAAAAGCATTCTCAACACCCCACCTCTCCCTATAATCCTCAGCCAAAACAACAGCAGTCCTAACATCAACCTCACCACTAACAAGAAAAGCTATAATCCCATCCCCCTTCCTCAAAATAACAAGATAAGCACCACTAACATGCCTAACACAAAGAAAACCAGTATACCTAACACCACAATAAGTAATATTAACATCCCTCAACTTATCCTCATACTTCTTGTACATCTGATACCTAGCGGTAATAACAAAATCCACGCCAAGACCCAAGAGAAACTTAATAACCTCATTCACCGCAAACTCCCTATCAGCATAAACCCTAACAAGCCTAAGATCAAACTTGTCCAACTCCTCTAAAACAACTTGCATAACCATCTTAAAATCCTCAGCAATATTTTTCACAGTTATAGGTAAAACATCAAGGAAAATACTCTTCCTATTCAAGAGGAAAATTGCAATTTGAGCGAGACCCCAAGAAGTACCCTTATTAGGCTTAATCAACAAACTCTTATCCTTGTGGTACTGTGGTTGGGAATGGAGGTCAATAGCAACTCTCCTATTCCTAGTCTCCCTCAAGACTTTCTTACCCATCTCCCTTAATGCCTTTCTAACATCATCAACGTCAATATTGTTCAAGAGCTTTAATGCTCTCCTCCCCTCGTTCCCAAGCCTACTCAAGTAAGTTCCTCTAGCTTTAAGTAAGGTTTTGAGGAGTTCTTCGGGGAAAAGTATATTAGTTAGAAAGGTGTAGATTAGTTTGAGGGCGGACCGGACGAAGTCCCTATTGTAGGATTTAGTCCCTTTGTCTTCATTCCCCTTCATATGTTAAGGTCCGCCCTCGCTTATACAAACTTTTCTCCAAAAATTAGTGTTCACTAGATCTTTTTTGAATTTTATTCATCTCGTTTTTTACGCTAAAAAAGAGATTCCCATACTGACGTTATTAAGAGACTTTATCCGGCTAGATTATGCTCATTTTAAAGGGTGTAGTACTTTAGGGAATTTTTATTATTTAATAGTTTTTAAAAATATATCGTCAATATCATAAAATTGCTATCTTAAATCGATTAAATCTTATCTTTTATCATAAAGTAAGAAATAAATATTAATTGAGTTGTTTATATGAATTATATTTTGAGATTTTGAAGTGCAAGATCTTCTTCTAAATTAAGGTTTCCGTGTAATTTAAAGGCTTACTGTTTCCCTTTAATGAACGAATATAAAACTGTAATTCCCTAATAAGTGTTAAACAGTTTTACTATCTCCATATTATACGTCTCCTTATCATAATTAACGGTTTCAGATTTGTGAATTTATCTCTGTATTTCCATGTTCATTAATTCGATATTTTAAATAAAAGATCAACTCTATTGTTAAAGATTGTTTGGAAACTCTCTTTTTGATTCCTAAAGTGTAACTGGTCTCCTTACCTTAACTTTTCCTTTAATTATAAAATATAAGAAAGAATTATTGCTTGAAATTACTTTTGTAAAATGTATTTAGGGATCCGCAATAAGATGATATATAGAATTTACACAAAGAGTAAGCATATTAGATAATATATCCTTAATATCTTAAAGATAGCTTGATATTAACACTATGGCTGGCTAAAACCTACTTTAAATTCAAACTAATTTGATGTATTCAGCGATTCGAAAAATACTAATGATTAAATTTATTATTTTTATAATGTATTATATTCAAGTAACATTTATAAGTGAAAATAATAAACTATAGTTTAGAGGTTAATATAAAATGAAACCAGATGATAAACTAACTAGTAAACATGCTAAATGGATATTAGCTACATTTTTAGCGTGGACGTTCGATTTGTATGATCTCTTTAGTATCCTACTTGTAACTCCTTATATAGCAGAACTATTCTTCCCATCAAAGGTAGTGTTTCTTGCAATAGCTGCTACTTACGCTACCTTTTTAACATCATTTCTTATGAGACCAGTAGGGGCTCTATATTTCGGAAACAGTATTTCAGATAAATTAGGAAGAAAGAGAGCAATACTCTATGGTATAATAGGACTAGTTATTACTGCGAGCCTTCAAGGGGCATTACCAACTTATGCGGTTGTAGGAATTTTTGCTCCAATACTTATAATACTAGTAAGATTAGCGGAGGGATTCTTTGTTGGAGGCGTGACTGCGGGAAGTCATACTATAGGACCAGAATCGGTACCAGAAAGACATAGAGGCTGGGTAGGTGGAATAGGTTTCTCTGCTGCTGGTGCAGCATATTTAATAGCTTCTGCTTGGTTTTACATGACTGCTCTACTATTTCCTGGCTCGTCCTATTTAGTATGGGGCTGGAGAGTAATGTTTTTCGGTGGGCTTCTGCCGTTGGCAGTATTAGGTTTCGTTAGCTATTTAGTTCCAGAGTCAGATGCTTGGCAAAAAGCTAAAGACAGAGGGAAAACTATAAAATCACCAGTTAGAGAGCTTTTCTCAAAGTTCAGAAGAACATTTGGCATTGCCTTAGTACTTACTGTTGGTTGGGCGTTAATGTATTATTTAACACAAGGTTTATTTCCAACATTTCTAAGTGAAATTAACGGTTTAACAAAGGCTGAAATAGGAATTACAATGATAATAGCTTCAATTGGTATGATAATAGGCCCTACATTAGGAGGTGAAATTTCCCAACATATAGGAAGGAAGTTAATGTCAATAATAGGAGCTGTAATAATAATTGCCATTTCTCCTCTATATTTATATTTAGGATCTTTAACTACAAGTTCTTTAAATAATGTAATTCTAGTGACGTTTTTAATATCGTTATTAAGCGATTTCGGAGGAGGTATGTTGATGACATATCTGAATGAGGCTTATCCTACTAGTATTAGGGGAACTGGTGTTGCATTTACTTGGAATACTGGTTTCGCTATAGGAGGGGCCTCTCCAACTATTATAAGCCTTGTGTTAGCGTCTATTGGTGCATCAAAGTTCCCATCAGTTATGTTTTATGCTCTAGTGATTGTAGGGGTAATCCTATTAATATCCTCAATTATAACTAATGATACAAAGGGTAATATTTTAAAGGAAATTGAATCAGTTGAAAAGGGAGCTATATGAAAGCTATGTTGATTAAGGAATTTGGAAAGCCGTTAAAATTAGAAGAT
The DNA here is from genome assembly GCF_000011205.1 of Sulfurisphaera tokodaii str. 7. NCBI lineage: Archaea > Thermoproteati > Thermoproteota > Thermoprotei > Sulfolobales > Sulfolobaceae > Sulfurisphaera > Sulfurisphaera tokodaii. The sequence goes on along the minus strand of NC_003106.2, from coordinate 70,858 downwards.
GTTGATGTTCCTAAGCTTAAGCAAAATCAAGTTCTCATTAGAGTAAGAAGTGCGGGCGTATGTCATACTGATGTATCAGTAAGAAGTGGTACAATATATAAGAGAGTATCTGTAAATCCGCCTAAACTACCCTTTATTCCTGGACATGAAATAGCAGGAATAATAGAAGATGTTGGAGATGAGGTTATAGGATTTACAAAAGGAGATAAGGTTATAGTAAATCCTTGGCAAGGAGAGGGGAATTGCTACTACTGTAAGATAGGAGAAGAACAATATTGTGATTTTCCTACATGGTTAGGAATAAGTACTAATGGTGGTTATGCTGAATATGTAGTTTCTAACTTTAACTATGTATATAAAGTAAATAAGTTATCAGTAGAGGAGGCTTCACCTTTAGCTTGTGCGGGAGTTACGGCTTATAGGGCTGCTAGACTAGCCAATTTAACTCCATCTAAATATGTTATGGTTATAGGTGCGGGAGGCGGATTAGGAAGTTTCGGAGTTCAAATAGTTAAAGCATTATATGGTTCTACTGTGATAGCAGTAGACATCAATGAAGAGGGATTAAAATTAGCGTCAAGATTAGGATCTGACTATGTCATGAATGCTAAAGATCAAAGTTTACTTCAAGAAATATTGAGGATAACTGAGGGAAGAGGAGTTGATGCAATATTAGACTTTGTGGGATCTGAGAGTACTACAAAAAACTATTATACAATATTAGCAAAATTAGGTAGATACATTAAAGTTGGTACTTTTGGTGGAGGTTTGCCACAAGAAGCTGGGTTAAAGTTACACTCAATGGGTTGGGAATTTATTGGTACTCTAACTGGTAATAGAAGAGATTTTCTAGAAATTATAAAATTGGCTGAAAGTGGAAAGATAAGAATTGTTATAACCAAATTATCGTTAGAAGAAGCTAATGAAGCTTTAAATAATTTAGAATCTAATAAAGTAACGGGAAGGCAAGTATTAATACCTTAAATATGGTAGAGTAGAATATGGAAATTAGAAAGTTTATTGAAGAGGTTAGAAGATTAAACCTTTTGAGGGAGATTAAGGGAGCAAACTGGAATTTAGAAATTGGAGCAATTACTGACCTTAACGCAAAGAAAAACAAATACACTTTACTATTTGACGAGATAGTTGATTATCCGAAAGGATTTAGAGTTCTTACTGGAACACTTTTAGACTCTAGGAGGGTTAGTTTAGCCTTAGGTTTTTCCCCTAATTTAAATAACCTGGAACTAGTCTTAAAGTTGAGGGAAAGATTAAATTATGCTTATAAAGAATACAGAAGCTATGAGCCATTGGAGGTTTCTGATGCACCTTTTTTAGAAAACGTTGACAAGGACGATAGTGTGAATCTCTTGAAATTTCCCGCACCTAAATGGCATGAAATGGATGGTGGGAGATACATAGGTACAGCAGATGCAGTAATAACAAGTGACTCGGACTCTAATTGGGTTAATGTAGGAACTTATAGGGTAATGCTAGTTGACAAAAATAGATTGGCAATATTTATAGAGGCCAGTCACCACGGTAGGTTACATATTGAAAAATATTTGAGTAAAGGTAAGAAAGCTCCAATAGCAATATCCTTTGGCCCACCTTTGTCTCTTTTAATATTTGCTGGTATGGAAGTACCTTTAGGAGTTTCTGAATACAATTTTGCAGGAGCAGTAATAGGAGAAAGATTCAGAGTGTTTAGAGGTGAGGTTACTGGTCTCCCTATTCCCGCTGACAGTGAAATAGCTGTAGAGGGATACATAACTGGTGAATTAACTGATGAGGGACCTTTTGGGGAGTTTATGGGATATTATGCTGGAGGGAGAATGAAAAGTCCAGTAATTGATGTTAAGAGGGTTTATTATAGACAAGATCCAATATTATTAGGTACTGCACCTAGTATACCTCCATATGATTATTCTTATTTTAGATGTCCCATAAGATCTGCTATGATTTGGGATTTCCTAGAAAGAGCTGGAGTACCTAATATAAAAGGAGTTTGGGCTCATGAAGTTGGTTTTTCGAGAGCATTTATTGTAATATCAATAAAGCAATCTTTTGCCGGTCACGCAACTATGGTAGGGCATTTAGTTAGCACAAGTCCTTTAGGTGCTTATGGCGGGAGATATGTAATTGTAGTTGACGATGACATTGATCCTTCAGACTTAAACCAGGTAGTATGGGCTATGTGTACTAGATCTGATCCAGCAACTTCGATAGACGTTATTAAAAACGTTACCAGTACTCCGTTAGATCCAATGGCTGAAAGGAAAGAAAACTTGAAGGAATACTCCTCATCTAGGGCAATAATCTACGCAGTAAAGCCATTTAGTAGGCTAATTAGAAATGAATTTCCAATAGAAGTTAAACCTAGTGAAGAACTAAGTAAAAAAGTAATGGAGAAGTGGAGTGAAATTTTCTCTAATTGAAGAAATATTCTAAAAACCTTTTTCTATTTATTATGGTCTATCTCTTAAAATAAGCTTAATGATAATTGACGCCAAAAGAGGATTTAATCTATGCTTATTCATCAGTTTGCTCCATACGGCTCTTTCTCAAGAATTGCCCTATTATTTTTCTTTCTGCATTTCTTAAATAGTAAATTAATGTTGACTGACTTATGCCGAGAAGATTAGCTAATTCTCCAGACTTAATTTTCCTTGGATAATCGAAATAACCATTTTCATAAGCTATTGAAAGAATTTTTAACTCATTATCGGATAAGGTATTAGTAAGCGGAATATGATCACTTATTTTAATCTTCTCAATTTGTGCTATCTCATCTAATTCCTTGAGCATTCTATTAATTTTATGCTCGTAAATTAGAATATTCCATATTTCCATTCCTTCATATTTTGCAGTATTTAAAACAATTCCATTATTTTTATTTATAATAGACAGAACAGAACTATCAAAATCTCTAGCCAAATCTACGAATATTCCATTACCATTTCTATATACATTAAATATTTCTTTTATTTTGCCATCAAACTTTAATTTTTCTATGGTTTTATACCCCTTTTCAGAAGTTATTGCAAATACTCTTAAAAGGTTCTTCTCCATATAAGGTATCAAATCCAATATCTTCACTAAATCATCGTTTAAATAATATCTACTCCAGCAATTCTCATGTATTATATGAAGAGTTACGAGCTTTATGGGGTAATTGCTAAAGTTTCTCATTAATTTATATTGCAACTTTATCATTTATAAATTATTTAGGAATTGTTAAGATATGGGAAATATCCTGGCAATTTAGTATTAGAACGTCCGATAAGGAAAGCAAAGAAGATTCCTAATTCAGTAATTTAAAGGCAACGATACTTTAAAATCATAGAAAAAAGAAACACTTTATCCATTAAAGTCTCAAAAATATGATTGTTTAAACAATCATAATATTTATCACGTAGTAATGAATAATTTTTATTATATAATAGATTTCATCTTTTGTCATTTTAAGGAGCAAAATACTTTTCATTATCTAAAAATTGAGATTTTCTAATACAATCCGCCTAGATCACCAAAAACATCAACTCTCATTAGATATGATGTTTTATCTCAAACTTTAAGAATATTGAATTCACTTTTCCATTAATCTTTCGAATATTACAAGAACTATAGTGAAATCTGAAATAACACGTAAAGCTTATAAATAAGCGTAATAAAATATAGATGATATAATTATGGTAGAAATAATAAAGGATAAGAAAATAGTAGTAAAGCCAAATTTAACTGACTACGATGAAGTAAGAAGAAATTTTAGTTGGGACAGAGTACGCAAGGAGCTAAATTATTATGGTGAAGTAAATGCAGGAGAATTAGCAATACATAATAAAAATGATAAACTTGCCTTATTATGGGTGAGTGAAGAAGGCAGTATAAGAAAGTTAACATTTAATGATTTAGAGAAAAAAGGTACTATATTTAGAGATGTATTAGAAAATAATGGGGTAAAAAGAGGGGATAGAGTAGTTATAATGTCTAAAAGGACACCATCATTATACTTCTCATTTATTGCAATAGCTATGATAGGTGGTGTCATAGTTCCTATCTTTTCAACATTCGGTGAAGAGGCAATAAGGTATAGAGTGGAAAATAGTGGGGCTAAAGTAGCTATAGTGCATGAGGAGCTAACAGATAAATTTAAGAATATAAGTGGGATTAAGGTTTTAAGAACTACTGATGATGGAATAGAAGGAGAAAGTAATAGGTTAGGTAATATTTCATATGAAAAGAGATCAATTAACGATCCTTTCTTAATACTTTATACTTCTGGAACCACTGGAAAGCCTAAAGGGATTTGGCACGCCCAGGATATTTTAACGTTCTATTACATTTCTGGGAAATATCATTTCGATATGCATCCACAAGATATATTTTGGCATACTGGAGATCCAGCGTGGGTGGCGGGATTTGCGGGTGTATGGACACCATGGGTTAATAGTATTCCTCTTGTTTCATATGAGGGAAGATTTAAGGCTGAAACTTGGTATTCTATTATTGAAGAATTTAAAGTTTCTGTAATTTCTACTGCACCAACAGCCTTAAGATTGTTAAAGAAAGAAGGTCTGGAGCTTAGTAAGAAATATGATCTTTCATCAGTTAGATTTATACATGCAGGCGGAGAATATGTAGATCCAGATACTGTTAAAATAGGTCTCCAAATATTTGGTGTTCCGGTTCATGATGGATACGGTCAGACCGAGACTGCGACATATGTCATAGCTAACTTCATCTCAATGCCCATAAAAGTTGGATCCATGGGTAAACCATTACCGGGAGTCGAGGCTGTGATTGTTGATGAAAACGGAAATCCTCTTCCACCTAACACAAGGGGTATATTAGCTTTCAAACCTGATTTTCCAGCTATGGCTAGAGGAATATGGGGAGATGAGGAGAGATGGAAGAGTAACTTTAAGAACGGTTATTATTTAACTGGTGATTTAGCGTATATGGATGAAGATGGATATTTCTGGTATTTGGGTAGGGCAGATGATGTAATTAAAGTTTCTGGCTACAGAGTTAGTCCAATAGAAATAGAGAGCGTAATATCAACCCATCCAGCTGTAGCCGAAGTTGGTGTTATAGGCATAGAAGACCCTGTTAGAGGGCATAAGATAAAGGCATATATAGTACTTAAAAAAGAATATGAACCTACAGAGGAGCTAAAACAACAAATCCAAAATTATGTTAAAGAGAAATTAGCTTCACACATGGTTCCCAGAGAAATAGAGTTTGTAAAAGAATTACCGCACACATTAAGTGGTAAAATAATGAGGAGAGTTTTGAAATCCATAGAAAGTGGTAGTAATATTGGCGATATAAGTACATTAGAAAATCCAGAAATTATAAAGAAATTAGAAAAACAATAAAAATATTACTAAGTTAAGGGAAAAACTTAAATAATATTATGTACAGTTAAGATTAGTGTGATATTATATGATTAAGGTTGAGGTAAATAAAGAGAATAAAATAGGTAAAATATTAATAGATAGACAAGAAAAAATGAACGCAATAACCGTTGAGATGAGAAAAGAAATAGGAGAGAAAATAATAGAATTAGACAAAGATCCGAGCGTAAGAGTAATAATTATAGAAGGTGTAGGTGGAAAAGCATTTAGTTCTGGAGGAGATATAAGTGAATTCCTATCATTAAACCCAGAGACTTTACTAGATTGGGGAGAAGATCTATCAACAAGTGAAAGAATAACTAAGCCAGTAATAGCTGCAATAAACGGATACACATTTGGTGCAGGCTTAGAATTAGCATTATCTTGTGATATAAGAATAGCCACACCTAAAAGTGAATTTAGCTTTCCAGAAATAAGACTAGGAATGGTACCTGCAAGTGGAGGAGTAACTAGGATAGTAAAAATGTTAGGTGTATCTAGAGCTACTTATATGCTAATGTTAGGAAAGAGAATAGACGCACAAACTGCTCTTCAGTGGGGTATAGTACATGAGATTGTTGATGAAGATAAACTAGAAGGAAGAGCATTAGAAATAGCTAAAGATCTAGCTAGCCTATCACCCTTAGCCCTCAAAGCGTTAAAGAAAATAATAAGAGAGGTTGCAGATTCACCATTTTACGCAGGATTTGATATTGAAAGGAAAACTTTCGGCTTACTTAGATATAGTGAAGACTTCAGAGAAGGCGTAGAGTCCTTCTTAAATAAGAGGAAGCCTAATTTTAACGGTAGGTAAGTATGATATTTAAAGAGGGGTTTCGATTTGTAAAGGGAGAAGGTTCGTATATTGATGACGTATTAACTAAAGAAATAAAAGGTTATTTTTCTGTTTCTATAGTTAGATCTCCTTATGCTCATGCAAAAATAATAAGAATCAACAAAGATGATGCAGAGAAATTAAACGGGGTAGTAAAAGTAATAACATATAACGATTTAAGGAATTTTTTAGACCCCTTTCCACTATCACTTGACATAAATTTAGAATATTATCCGATAGCTAGAGATAAAACAATGTATTATGGTGAACCGGTTGCAGTAATAGTAGCAAAAGATGATTACATAGCAGAAGATGCAAAAGAACTAGTGCAAGTAGATTACGAACCATTGGATGCAGTTGTAAGTATATCTGATGCAATTTCCAAGCCACCAATTCATCCTAATCTAAAATCAAATATAGTACTAGATAAAACTTTTATTTACGGAAAATATATGGACGAAATTAAGAAAGCAAATATAATAGTTGAGGAAAAGATAAAATTTCCAAGATATACTGCATCTCCGCTGGAAACATATGAAGTTTATGCCAAATATAACGGAGAAGAGTACGAGATTTTTTCTAATTTTCAAGGACCATTTACCATTCATTATCTCTTAAGTAAAGCATTAAAATCTAAATTAGTTATAAGAGGACCAAGAGACATAGGAGGATCATTTGGCATTAAGAGCGCAATTTATCCATACATGGCTTTAATTGCAGCATCTTCAAGACTAGTAAACAGACCATTAAAATGGATAGAAACTAGAAACGAACACTTAACTTCAAGTTCCGTTGGAGCTGAAAGAGAATCGATTATAAGAATATATGGAGATAAGGAGGGAAAAATCCACGCTATAGACATGGAACTCACAGATAACTTAGGAGCATATCCTAGACCTCCAGAGCCCGGAAATTTGCTTAGAAACCACGGAAATTTAACTGGTCCTTATGATGTACAAGCATTAAAATTAACGTATAGAGCAGTCCTAACTAACACAGTACCCACTGGGTTAAATAGGGGTTATGGAGGACCGCATTTGTATTTAGCATTAGAGAGTGCAATAGATGAATTTGCAAGAGAAATAGGTATGGATCCCATGGAGGTTAGGATAAAAAATGTGATAAAAACTACACAATACGAGACAGTTACTGGAGGCAAATACTACGGATTCAGCTGTTATAATGTAGTAAAAAGGATGAAAGAGTTGTACGATAAGCTTAAGGTAGAGGTTAATGAGGAAAGAAAAAGAGGAAAGAGGGTTGCAATAGGTACCTCACTAGTAGTAGAGCCATCCGGTACTAATATAGGATATTTAGACTTAGCTAGAGAAAGTAAGGACTATTTACCTAAATCTTCAGCTCAAGATATGGTAATTGTGCAAATAGATCCATATTCGAAAGTTAAAGTAATAGTGAATGGGACTAATGAGGGACAAGGTCATGAGACTGTAATCTCCGAAATAGTGTCCAAAAGATTAGGAGTAAACCCAGAGGATGTAGATGTAATATACAGTGTTGATACAAATAGACCATGGGTTATATCCTCTGGCAGTTATTCCAGTAGATTTACTCCGATAGTTTTACCAGCACTAAATAATGCATTAGACCAATTAGAGAATAGGGACTGTTCTCAAACAGTCATCAAATTCGATAAGTGTTTGTAAAAATATTATGATGTTCATAAAAATAGTTTTTTCTAATGTGACTCACTAAGAAGAGCTAGAAGTGTAAAGAGTAAAAATTGTTTTAGAAAAATTTATGTGCAAGGGTCACGAGGTTATATGGGGGTTCACGAGATGGACCTCGTAACCCTTGCACAATTAATACTTTTGGTTCTGAGGAATTTAAATTTTAAGCCAAGAAAACACGATTTAGAAGACCTTGCTTACGCAATAGCAGCATACCTACTAGGAGTACAAGTCACCAAACTGGGAATACCACCATCAACACTATACTACTACACTAAAAAGCTTGGAGTAAAGAGGAGAAGAGAAGAAAAACCACCTTGTCCCTCATGCAAATCAAACAAAATAGTAAAGAACGGCTCATCTAGAGGAAAAACAAAATACAAGTGCAAAACTTGCGGGAGAACATTCTATCAAACACAAAACCACAAGATGAGTAAAGAACAAAAGGAAAGGATACTGAAAGAGTACACTAACAGAATGAGTATGAGAGGAGTAGCAAGGGTTGAAGGAAAACCATTAACAACAATATACAGTCTAGTGATGAGGAAGGGGATAGAGGCATACGCACACTTATTAATCCTACAAGAACAACTAAAGAACTTCACAGCAAAATCCACAGTAATTGATGAGAGTTGGACTTACGTGAGGGTTAGACACGGTTCAAAGAGGGAGAACTTGTGGATATGGAACGCATTAACTGATGGTGTACCCTTCTTCACCACGGGTGATAGGGATTATAGGACTTTCAGTTACCTCTTGAATACCCTACCCAAGAGCAAGGTATATTACACTGATGATTACTCAGTTTATCAAGTACTCAACAATCATGTTGTAAGTAAGAAGTACACATACACCGTGGAGAGTTATAATTCTTACTGTAGGGCTCACCTTGCTAGGTTGGCAAGGGATACAAGGGCTGTTAATAGGAGTAGGAGGATGGTTGACTATACTATTGCCTTGTTGAACATCATGTACCCGGTAGTTTATTCAAGGGAGAAAACTCCCTTAAATGAGGCTTACTTGAAGGGGGTACAATATATTAGAAATAAACTGATATAATATTACAAATACTTATCGAATTTGATGACTGTTTGAGAACAGTCCCAGAGAATAAAATAATAGATATGGCTTCGGAAATATTAGGAGTCCAAAAATCTGAATTAAAAATTGAAAACGGAAGAATAAAGACTATATCTGGAGATAGATCTATATCATTAAGACATCTAGTAGGCACATTCTACTGGGATCCAGTTAAATTGAAAGGAATAGAAGGAAGTCTCACAGCAGTAGGTTACTTCCAATCCCCATATGCTGATAACATAAAAGAAGGAAAGATAAATTCCTCAATATCATACGGTTGCATGGGTCATATAGTAGAAATCGAGATAGATGAAACTAACATACCCAAAATACTAAAATACTACGTAATACATGATGCTGGTAAAATAATTAATGAAAATTTTGCGAAAGGTCAAATAATTGGTTCAACCTTTCATGGTATTGAAGTAGCCTTATATGCATCAATAGAATATAACGATGAGGGAATACCATTAACTCAAACATTTTCAGACTATGGAGTTATGACTGCAATTGAAAGTCCCAATATAGAAGTGGAACATATAGAAAGCAATAGTGATTACTCTTCTGGGTTAGGAGAAGGAGGAACTATGGCGGCCCCTCCAGCAATCCTTAATGCCGTAAAATCAATAATTAATGTGAAAGAAATACCAATATTTACAGTACTTACTAACAAATGTAGTAAAACTTAACGGAAGTTGTTCTACCTAAAGCCTTTTCACATATACTCTACCAGATTTTATAACTTCATAGTAGTGTGAAAACAGTTAAGATAAAGGAAGAGGATTATTAAATAATTGGGCGAATTGCTTAATCGAGAAATCATACATTAAACCTTATTTTATCTCAAGTGATCAGATCTTATTCCATACCTCGTTATAGAGAATAAATATTTACTGAAAAGTTTTATGAAAATTAACGATTTTCAGATAAATAGTTCCAGAGAATAACGTGTAGAAGATAAGAAGTTAAGATAAATTTATAGCTGAAGAATGATATAAAATAGAAGAATCAGATGGAACTTTAGTGGCTTTATCTCATTTATTTTCTCCCTTCAAAGGATACTCCATAGACTTTTTCATATTAAAAGACAAGAAGGTACCAAAAGTGAAGTAATGACTGAAGTAACAAGATATATTTCGTGTAGTCGAATGTTTTTTCCCTTAGCACTTACATATTTTATACGTTATTCTATCCATATCATTTAAACAAATTTATAGCTTAATATTAACACTATAAAATACATTCTTATCTTTTCTTTTTTAACAAAGATTTTTAAATAAACATGATCAATATAATATAGTGGGATAATTGATAAAAGTAGAAACACCTGATGGTAAAATACATGAGATCCCCGTAATAGATTATCACGTACATGTATGGAAAGCCCATGAGGATAATTGGTTAAGACCAGAATTGGCTAAAGGATGGATAGATTGCTTTTACGACTATCACAAATCGTTAAGTCCCCAAGAATATATAATGGATTATAATACCTTCAAATATTACGGATCAAAGAAAATGATCGAAGACGTATTTCTTAACGGTTACGTAGATATAGGAATTACCCAACCCCAATACCTATTATACTTCTATCGCACACCTTTTGGAAACACTGAAGAATTCGGTAAACTAGTTTATGAAAATCCCTACAGATTTATAATAGGTACCAGATGGGATCCCAGAGATGGTGAACAAGGTAAAAGACAACTAGAAGAAGACGTTAGAAAATATAGGGTCAAACCCTGGCAAATGCGTCATGTGAAACTATACACTGCAGAATGGAAAGATATTGGAGGAAATTTATCAAGAGGATGGAGACTGGATTCAAGAGAAGCATTTGAATTCATAGAATTTAGCAAATCATTAGGAATAAACATCTTAGTCCCGCATAAGGGACCAACAGTATGGCCCTTAGATAAGGACGCATTCGATGTAAAAGACGTAGATGCTGCAGCCACATCATTCCCAGAAATGAAATTTGTAGTAACACATATAGGATTACCAAGGTTTGATGATTTCTGCTGGATAGGAGTTCAAGACAAAAACGTTTATGCTGGATTAGCAGTAGCTACAGCATTTATACATAAGAGACCAAGATACTTTGCACAAATAATGGCCGAACTACTATTCTGGCCTGGACCAGATAGAATCCTATACGGATCTGACAAAACGCGGGGCAGCCTCGCCTTTTAAGGCGGGGTAAAGTTTAAAAATTATTTTGAATACTTTAAAGTGTGGAATACAAATCAACTAGGCATGCAAAGTACCTCTGCAACTACCACTTCGTATGGATACCGAAATACCGTAGGAAAGTACTAACAGGCGAAATAGCAGAATACACTAAAGAAGTACTAAGAACCATAGCAGAAGAGCTAGGCTGTGAAGTATTAGCCCTAGAAGTAATGCCAGACCACATCCACCTATTCGTTAACTGCCCACCGAGATACGCACCGTCATATTTAGCAAACTACTTCAAAGGAAAATCAGCAAGACTAATACTCAAGAAGTTCCCAGAGCTGAAGAAAGCTACTAACGGGAAGCTCTGGACTAGAAGCTACTTCGTATCGACTTCTGGTAACATATCCAGCGAGACGATAAAGAAGTACATTGAAGAACAGTGGGTGAAAGAGGGTGAAGAGGACTAACGTAGTTAAACTAATAGTAGACAAGCAAACCCACGAAAGACTGAAGGAGTTGGCTATTACCACAGCGAAGTGTTGGAACGAAGTGAACTGGTTAAGGATGCAACAGTTCAAGGAAGGGGAGAGAGTAGACTTTGCTAAGACAGAAAAGGAGGTGTACGAGAAGTACAAACACGTGTTAAAGGTTAACGTTCAACAAGTTGCTAGAAAGAACGCTGAGGACTGGAGAAGCTTCTTCTCCCTAATCGAAGAGAAGAATGAGGGAAAATTACCAAAGTGGTTTAAACCAAGACCTCCAAGGGTATTGGAAAGATAAAAGTGGAAAATATAAACTAATCCTAATCATTAGGAACGATCGTTATGAGGTGGATGAGAACAAGAGGATCATCTATTTGAAGGACTTCAAACTCTCTCTGAGGTTTAAGGGGAAACTCAAGTGGCACGGGAAACAAGGTAGATTAGAAATAATTTACAACGAAGCTAAGAGGAGTTGGTATGCTCATATTCCAGTGGAGGTTGAAAGTGAAACGAAAGTTGAGGGCAACCTGAGGGCTTCTGTTGATTTAGGAATCATCAATTTAGCAACAGTTTACGTAGAAGATGGTAGTTGGTACCTTTTCAAGGGTGGTAGTGTTCTTTCACAGTATGAGTATTATAGCAAGAAGATACGAATCGTTCAGAAGACCTTAGCGAGGCATAAGCAGAATAGGAGCAAGAAGCTGAAACTCCTCTACGAGAATAGGAGTAGGTTCCTCAAACACGCTTTAAACAGTATGGTTAGGAAAGTAGTGGAGCTGTTGAAGGACAAACGGGTAAGCGAGGTTGTTATAGGTTATCCTAAAGAGATTAATAGGAACCACGGTAATAAACTCACTGTAAACTTCTGGAACTACAGGTACGTTATTAAGCGTTTTGAGGAGATTGGGGAAGAACTAGGAATTAGGGTTGTTAAAGTGGATGAATCTTATACTTCTAAGACGTGCTCCCTATGCGGGGAAGCCCACGAAAGTGGGCGTGTTAAACGCGGCCTATTTAAGTGTCCCCGCATAGGGAAAGTGATAAACGCAGACCTGAATGGAGCGATAAATATCCTACATATCCCCGAGTCCCTAGGATCTGGGAGTGGAGGGCAACTCCCAGTGAGGGATAGGGGTAACGGACTGAAGATCCAGCCCGTGGTCTACCGCTGGACGAACGGAGCGGGGTGGGTGCTTTACGCACCCACTAGCTATGAAGTTGTGAGGATGAAGGTGGTAAACCACAAACCTATGAACCGCCCTAAGGGAACCCTCGCCCTTTAGGGCGAGGAGGAGGTCAGTATGCAATATGGAATCCCAAATGGATAATAGAGGACTTCATTAAATTCGAATTACCACCAGATATAGAAAAGGAATACGGAGTTCAACTAACTTTAGATATAAAGAAGAAAATACTGTACGAAAACGCTGCAAAACTGTGGGGAATAGATGTTAATGAGATTATGAAAACATTAAATGATGATATTAAAAGTAGGGCTAAAGTTCTTGAGGTTAAGCTAAGTAAAGAGATGGTGTATTAAATGAGGTCTAATTTGCATCCCCTATCCTTATCTGTACCACGCAAAGAAATGCCTCATATTATGTCTCTAACAACCCTAGTTATAACCATAGTGAGGTGTATTAAATGAGTGAAATCCTTAAAAATGTTATAGACCCAGAGACTCTAAGCTCAATAGTCGATCTAGGATTTGTTAAACAAGTAGAGGAAGGAGAAAATAGGATAAGGGTAGTACTCTCTCCACCTACCTTTTGGTGTCCCCCAACATTCCTATACATGATCCTAGAGGATTTAAGAGAAAAATTAAAGAGTAAATACGAAATTATTGATATAGAGGTCATAGACCATCATGATAGTGAAAAATTAACAAAATGTATAAATAAAGGGCTAAAATTTGACGAATGTTATAAAGATGAAACCATGAAAGATCTTTATGATGATTTGAAGAAGAGATTTTACCAAAGATTTGAAAGGGGAATGAGTCCGAAAAACAGATCGGACAAGCTAGTAAGATTATCCTTAGGTATAACTGGAGAAATGTGTAAATTATTAGCTGAGGAGAGGATGAAACGTGAAGGCAGTTAGAATTCATGAATATAATGCACCCTTACAATTAGATGAAGTAGATTATCCAAAAATAACTGGGCCTTATGATATTATAGTAAGAATAAAGGGTGCGGGGGTTTGCAGAACTGATTTACATATACAAGAGGGAATTTGGAAAGGATGTATTTAATCCAAAATTACCCTTCACCATTGGGCATGAAAATGTAGGAATAATTGAGGAAGTTGGTAGTGCTGTGGATTGGTTAAGTAAAGGAGACCCGGTAATCCTACATCCCTACATAACTTGTAGGCACTGCAAAGCATGTAGGGCTGGGAATGATATGCATTGTCCTAACGGTAAGTTCCCAGGGCTTGATGGGACTGATGGAGGTTATGCTGAGTATTTAAAGACATCAGCTTATTCAGCTATAAAATTGCCTAAAAATGTAGACCCAACACCAATGGCACCATTAGCAGATGCTGGGTTAACAGCGTATCACGCAGTAAAGAAATTAAAACTAGATCCCGACAGTAAGGTGGTAGTGATAGGAATAGGAGGATTGGGGCATATAGCAGTACAGATATTAAAGGCAATAACGCCGGCAACAATAATAGCTGTTGATGTTAGTGAGGATAGGATTAAATTAGCTAAGGAATTGGGAGCTGATGAAGGAGTAATAGCTGGAGCTGATGGAGGAGTTAATGAGGTATTAAAGTTGACTAATAATGAGGGGGCAGATGCAGTACTGGATTTTGTAGGTGAGCATGGTACACCTAAGAACGCTATAAGGATGATTAAAAAAGGAGGAATATATTCCATTGTGGGTTATGGTGGAGAATTTACTAATACGACACTGGATTTCATCAGTAGAGAAATAAGTGTTATAGGGAATTTAGTGGGGACATATAATGAGTTAGCAGAATTAGTTGAATTATATGCAAGAGAAAAAGTGAAATTAAGAACGCAAATGTTTAGGTTAGAGGAGGCAAATAAAGCATTAGAAATGCTTAAGAGTGGAAAAATAGCTGGAAGAGCAATATTAGTACCGTAATCTAGACAGCAACATCATAACATAAATCTAAGCTATTTATTTTCTTTTCTTGATCTTAATTTAACGTCTTTCTTCATGAAGAAATAAGACTTAGTTAGATACTACAATTTAGGAAAATTGCCATATTTTATAGTTTCTATGAGCATACACACAAATATATGTTTCTAATCAAGATAAAAGATAGAAGAGTAAATTTAAAATGTATTTTTTAAGAAATCGTGAATTTTTAGGAATTTTCCGTCTATCTATTCGCACTAGCTAAAGAACATTTAAGATTATTGCTGGGTAATATGGTAGAAATTCACATAGATCCTTTAGTACACTTTCTATTATCTTAAATAATTCATCAATAATCTTTTCTATGCAATTATTCTTTATCTTTTTTAACTCCTTTTTATATTCTTTACGGCGTCCTTTGCCTCTAAATTCCCTGACATCAGTACCGAAAATTAGAAAAGCCTTCTCTTTTTGGGAGTTAATCCAGTTGATCACAGAGTCATAATCTACAACTTTCATCTCTTTAGGCGGTTTACTGCAAAGCTCGTTTGTTCAACTGTATGCTTTACCGCAATAGATTGCTATTTCCATAATTTAGTTTACGCAGTTTAGTATAATTCGTCAGTTATGCTTATTGAGACTTTAAAAAGCTTTATCTTTTGGGGAAATTTATACATTTTTGATTAGCAGTTTTAAGGGGGATCCCTTACCATAAAAAATTATAATATTTATTTCGTGAATTTGTGAACATTTTTAATTTTTACTTCCTAGTCTTATCGCTTATCATAAAGAAATTTTTAATTAGTAAGAGGACATTTCCTTATATATTTTTAACGTAACGTATAGTTGTGATGAGTTTCCTAACATAGTAAGTAATATAGTGTCTTAATGTTAGAAACAGAATGATAAAACTTGTGTTTTATCTACTCCCTCATTTCTTCTATCTTAGTAGTAGAAACAGAGTGTATGTTCACACTAATCATGATCTAGGAAAAACTTCGTAGCTAAGAATATTGGCCCAAACAGCTTTTATATCTACATACCCCTCCTAATCTTATTCTCACCTCTAATCCTCCAAAGCCCCTTACTAAAGCTCAGGATTTCAATATTTAAAGCATCGATTGCCGAGTCAGAGAGTAGAGGTTCAGTTAAACCTTCAGCAACAGCGACATCTAAAATAGTTGAAGTTAGCTCCTCATTACCATCAATTAAGGTACACTTTACTGCATCTCTATAAAGCTTTATTTCAACTAACGTCGTGGCTTCTTCTGAATATGCAGCTTCTGCCTTTAATTTATCAAGTTCAAGTTGTTCTGCTATTTCCATGGGCAGTGCTATGCTTGGTCTCTCGCTCTCAGCCCCGCTGTTTAGCAGAGCTATAACATAATACAGTTTTACCCGTTACTGCCTCCAGCTTTATCCTTACTCTCACTCCCACTAACTATCACCTTAAACTTACCGAAAGTTATTATCTCTCCCCTCCTAAGTTTTTCTATCTTTTCTAACTGCGATTCCGGTACTAGTAGTATTACTCTCTTCTTCATAAGAGGAAATTCTTCTCAGCTAATAATAAACTTAATGCATGAAAGTTTTAAAATTAAGTTAGTCACAGAATCGCGTATTCATATCTGTACCGAAAGTTAGGAAAGACCCTCTCCTTTTGGGAATTAATCCACCCAATTACAGAATCGTAGTCCAAAACTTTTACTTCCTTAGGAAGTCAGTTCCTATTGCTATAAACTCTTGACCGTAAGATTCCCTGGCATATCTACTATAGAATTTGTACTATTTCATGTTTATGCAATTATTAATAATTTTAAAGAATATTTTAAATAATAGTCTATATAAATAAGGGAAATTAGGACTTTCTCCCTTTATTTCCGTTGATTTATAAGAAATTAACAAACTCCTTTCTTCCAGAAGAGTTTCTTATCTTTAACTCTTTCCTTTTCTTCTTCGTCTACGACAATATAATCTACGTTGCCTTTAATATATTTTGAGACGATGTACATCCCATCTATACTATTCATCTCTTTAATTCCTTTAAATACTAATATTAAATCTATATCACTTGTATCTAAGTAATCTCCCCTAGCTCTAAAGCCGAAAATATAAGCTTCTTGTAGATCGGGAAAGTCCTTTGATATATTTTCAACTATTTCCTTAGCTAAATTTAGCATCTTCCTTTGACTCTCTATTGCCGATTTTCCTCTAATTTTACCCAATCTACCACCTCTTTAGCTCTTTTATATAAATCTTCGACAATATTTTTATTATATGGCCTCGCGGAATTCCGTTAGAAGCGTCTGGATATCTGGAGATAATAAAATGAGGGGATAAAACCATTAAATTTTCTTTTACATTTGACGGAATTTCTAAACCTTCCTTCTCTATCATATCAGCAAGTTCAGTAAGCGAATGAGTCTTCCCAGGGTCTTTTCCTAAAAAATAATAGCGATTTCAAGGCTTTTTCTGATGCTTGTTGAGAATAATAAGCTACTGCAAAATACTTCTCTGCGTCTAAGAGAACTCTTGCAACATCCAAATCTTCTTCAGCTTGAATTATCCAATCTTTATACCTCACACATATTACCTCATGCTAAAACTTAAAAAGTGTGTTCTGCTCCCGTGTAGAATTTTTAATGTAATTAACAGTAAATAGTTAGATAGTGTAGTCATTTGTATGTAAATTTATTAAATGACTTTCCTTATAAAGAGTATAAATATTGGAATAACATATTACTATGTGCTAAAAATTTGTAGAAATATAAATAGCTCAATGACGAGACTATGAACGGTTATAGTTAATTTATTAATATAGTATTTTAAATAATCATCACTAACTAGAATTACCGTAAGAACTCTAGATATAAGTAGTGTAAATATTAATTCTAATTTTCCAATTCTTTTTAAATGTCTTTTTCAAGTATGTTTCTTAAACTCATTTAATAGTTTTTCTGCTAGGTTAAATACATGTTTAGCTGCTTCTAACGCTTTAACGCAGTAATTTTCATTATACAGTTAGTTGGGAGGTATACCTTCAATCTCGTCACCATACATTGAGGGTTCTCTCTCAGCCCTTAACCACCTAGAAGTATAAGTTATGTTACTCAGTTCTTGCCTTAGCCATTCTGGTAGTCTATCTTTATTTGCCTCAAGAATCTTCCCCGGATCATGGGTTTTAGAATATTCAATGGGCAAAGCTCTTAGCATTGCTTTTATTGAAAGTTCGACAGCCTCTTGTGACAATCTGACGCAAAAGGCGAAGTCTTTACTTTCCTTTAAATCAAGTTCCGCATACGTTATCCTTATCCTAGCCTCTTGTAGAAGTCCTTCAGCTAAATTAATTCAAAATCTACTACCTCTCCAGGCTTAACCTTGGTTAAAGTCACTACATAACCCCTACCAAATTTCTCCCTTTTTGCTCCCAATTCTTCTAATCTTCTCCTAATCCTCTCTAAGGTCTTAGACATTATTCCTTCCCTATCATAAAGTATCTTAGCCTCAAATATCATTAACATATATAACGGACGAAATTTTGTAGCGGTTTTAACGTCGTAAATTATTGGGGAGATATAGGGTTCAAAGCCTTTCTCCCTTAGCTTAGGATATAGCGTATTTTCTAATATATCCTCTGCTAAGAGAAATTTTCTCATGACCTCATACCTATCCTTTATTTCCTTTAATACTATCAATAAATCAATATCACTATCCCTTCTTTGTTCTCCCCTAGCATAAGAGCCAAAGAGTACTAAAGATATTAGGTCATCTCCATAAACTTTAAGAAATGCATCAACAAGCTCCTTATCCATAATATTAGTTTTGATGAAAAGAATTTAAGCATTATGGAATAGGGGGCTAGTTAGTAGAACCACTCTGGAAGGAAAACCTCAATCTTCCAGGATGATAAGAAAGTCAGCATGAAAATATAAGAGCTATCACGAAATAGATTTCTAACTAAGGAAAATTTTTAAAATGGGAATACAAAATTATCTTATGGGATATATTGTTACAGTTGATGAAAGGGGGAGAGTTATAATACCGAAACAAATTAGGGAGAAATTAAACTTAAAAGAGGGAAGCAAAGTTGAAGTTGATTTGGAGAAAGACGGAAAGATAGTAATTAAAGTGAAAAGAATAAGCGTGGACGACATTTACGGAATAGCAGGGAAGGAGAAGGTTGAAATTGAGGAGATTGAGGAGGCATTAGGATTTGAAGATAATGATTGATTCTAACGTATTTATCTATGTCCTTTTTTCTGACCCTTCCTATGGTGAGAGAGCAAAAGAGTTATTAAAGACTGCAGAAGTAGAAGATGCTTACTCTTCGACTCTTATAATTTCTCAAGTATTATCACATCTAGAAAGGAGGAAAAAAGCTGAAGTAATTCCGATGTTTGTTAATTACCTCCAGCAATCGGGGATTAATATTGTAGATACGAGGTGGGAAGATATTGTTAATGGAATAAAGATTCTTCAGGAATTAAAATTAAGTTATAAACTTTGGGACGATGCAGTAATATTATCCCAAATGAAAAGATTAGGGATTGACATAATTTATTCTAACGATACGGACTTCGATTTGCTCAACGCAAATAGGAAATTTTAACTGCTATGACTAATTTACTTTAGATCTAGAATTTTTATAAAGAGCATTGCCAAAAGAAATTAAAGCATAAATAAGCAAAATGTACAAAAAAGTTTGGTCTTTCTCGCAGTAGAGGAAAAAATACTCCCTAGGCTTAATTCCCCTTAAGTATTATTATGCCATTTAGGTTTTTAATATTTATTTTTTATATGAAAATTTTGTTTATAAAGCAAATTATATTTATTATGTATTGAACACTCTAGCGTGACAATCTTAGCTGATACTATGCTTGGGACTGTTCTCATGCAGCCATGAAATTCGATAAATATTTGTAATATTATATCAAATTATTATTATTATTGTTTACTCATCTTTAAATTAACCCTATTTAAGGATGATATATTTTCAAGAAGCGAGGATATATAACCTTATATATATTAGCTACCTAAGAAGGATATAATAACCTTTACACATAAATGCTTTGTAAATTAGTATATACTCTTTACGCTTAGCTCTTTCTAGTGAATCATATAGAAAAACCATTTTTATAAATACTCTAATATTTTTATAAACAATTATCGAATTTGATGACTGTTTGAGAACAGTCCATAGATATGAGTCTGGTGCTTTAAGCTTATAAGGAGTCCTGTGACCCACCTAACAATAGGTGGTTTAGACTAAGTCCTACACTCAATTATGAATAAAAGTGTAGGTACAAACGGTTATAAGTGAAATACTAGTTAGGTAGTTTTCTGGTCATCACTTTTATTCGCTTTTAAAACATCTATGCACCACGTTTTATTACAACATATTTCTACAATATCGAGTTTCAACATGGAGTTTTTATAACTTTGCGGTATTTTCTCGTGCATAAGCTTCAATAAGGAAACCATGTTAAAGATAACACTAGTAACTTCGGCAAAACTATTCCTCCTATTGCTTTTATCTAGTTCAGCGTATTCTACTTCAGCATAAGACCTTAAGCTGAGTTCTTTCCATCTTTCAAACGCGTTCTTATCGTTAGTTATGACCAGTGCACCTTTTATTAAATCCGGTTCTATCTTTGGAATTGCAACATCACAAATAGTAAGTTTACTGGGTATAATTTTACTCCTCTGTAGAAGAGCTTGGTAAACATAGAAAATAATATAGCTAATAGGATTATCCTTTTTATTTACACTACGAAGTATCTCATCATCTGCACAATATGGTATAGCCAAATCCCTAATCTCATGAGTGTGAATTCCGAAATAGATAAGGTTGGTGTCGATTACTACAGTTCTGCCATAGGAGACTTCTTCTAGCTTTTTCCCTTCAACGAGAATGTCATAGGCTCCAGAAAGTTTAAGTAAGGCTTCACTTACATCCTCATTAGAAAAGACGTGCTTATTAAGTAACTTTACCGTCTCATGATAATTTACACTCCAAGTCCTTAGTATATCTACTCCGTTGACTTTAAGGCTCATCTCTCTACAGCTGTCAAATTTCTTATTAATTTTAAGGGCAAACATCTGTATATTCCTAACAAACTCATTCCTTTCCAGATAGGGATCAAGGTTCAGATCTAGAGAAGGTTTATTAGTTATTTTGCCTTCAAGTGTATAGGCTACTTCAAGATCTCTGGGCACAAATGGGTAATAGAAATGAGTCCATGGACCAAAGGAAAATATGTAGTTAACTAGTTGATACCTCTGATTTTCCTTACTCAATAAAGCGAGAAATACAGCTATTATGTTAGCTCCGGAAGTAGGAACTAGATATACTTTTTCACATTCCTTTGTTTTTTCATCGATGATATTTTTAAAGCTATTAAAATCACTTATACTTTCAGTACTTACCATCTCTATCTTTTTCCCTTTTTCTTTCAATTTTTCGAATAAGTATTTCAGTTTTTCCAAGTGGACTGAATTAAACTTTGCGTGAATTATTACGTATTTTTCAGGTCGGAATAGCTCATAAGTCCTAACAATCGAGGAAAATGAACTCTCAAAAGTGAAGTCCGATCTATTAATCGGGATTACCGTACATATCATAAAAAATATGGATAGTACTGAAATATAAATGTTTATAAAGAATAGCAGTTGTTCTAATTTTCCTCGTTAATACGAAATTCCCGATACTACCGATAAAGTTTTTAGTTTAGCGTTTAGTTAATTGAAAAGCGTGAGAAGAAACTCCTCAAGTTTGCTGAAATATGCTTAGGGAATGCACTACGTTTGCTGAAAATCTGTAAGTCGCGTTAAAGTAGAACAAAAACTGCTATAAAGAAATTATACTTTGTTGTTTTAAACCAGGAAAATCCCTTAAGATCCTAATCGCTATAGTTATTCTCAGTTACAGTTTAAAGGGAAACAATAATTCTTTAAATATCATAGAACCAGCGTAGGTTTAGGAGAAAGCCTTCCCCTTTAAAACCTCAGAAAGTATAAAATTTGCTTTTGGCCCTTTATTATAATACGAGGAAAATTTTCAAGGTCAGTGAAATCAGAAGTTTAGTTAAGAGAGGGAAGGCATTAATTAGAGGTCTCTCTTTTAGCGGGAAGACTACTCTAATCAAGGAAGCTTGTGATGGTTGTTGTGAAGAGAAGGGGATATAATTTATTGAACTACCCAAGAAGTTTAATAGTGTAGACGAGTTAAATCAGTAGAGGGAGAAGGTTAAAGGAGTCCAAAATGCTGTTATAGAGGGAAGGAGTTGCATAATAGATCTCTTGTTAGATAAAGTATCAGTAACTGATGAGCCCTCCCTCAAGTTCTTGCATCTGGATTTAAGGGGAAATGTGGTTAGTATGAGTAGTTTAGACGCTATTAAGAGGGTATATAATAGCGGTATAAGGGATGATAAAGCTGTTTGGAAAATTTTACTTTACTCAACTGTTACCATGTCTAATTATTATTCCGTTAGCATTTATAGGAAAATCGTTGCATTTTTATGTGACGTTACACATAAGTAAGAAATATTGTCCTATTAACTGAAAAATTCTTTGTGATAAACTAAATAAAGTAAGGGAGTGAAATTCAAAGTATTTATTAGTTCATGGACAAATATTATAATTTTTTATAGTTAAGGTAATTTTCTTAAACTATTAACTGAATTATTTCAGCTTCTTGCCCGTTAAACTAAGTGTATACTGGTTTGACGTAATAAGATTAAGCCAAGAACCCAGTTGGCAAAGCTTCTATTTCTCCAAATCCTATAGACCTGCTTTTCCCCGCCCCAAAATAGTTTGCATAATTTAAAAGCCTGATAATATTTTCTCTTTCACCCTCAATTTTGTATAAAACCCATCCCCAGAAGCCTCTGATAGGATGTCCGTCATATATAGTAGTAACTGGCCATATTCTGTGGTCGATCTCTTTAAAGTAATATAGGGTCTTTAAAGATGACAGTTTGATTTTAGTCTTCATGTTTGCGTTCCAATGCCTTGCGATAGAT
This sequence comes from Sulfurisphaera tokodaii str. 7, assembly GCF_000011205.1. NCBI lineage: Archaea > Thermoproteati > Thermoproteota > Thermoprotei > Sulfolobales > Sulfolobaceae > Sulfurisphaera > Sulfurisphaera tokodaii. Next base: position 48,059 of record NC_003106.2, on the reverse strand, counting down.
AATAGGAAGAAGTGAGCATAAGGGAAGAGAAGGAATCTGTTCATCTTTCCGAACTTAGGTGGTTGGAGAAGGGTAGGAGTTATAAAGTTAACCCGATAAAAATCAGAATCAATATATTCAATTTCTTCAACTATTTTTAAACTTGTTAGCTCTATCGTAAATGTTGAATTCCAGATCTTTATATCAATCATGTCTCTTCTTATGAGATCATTTGCGATATCATTACTTGTAGTGGAGAATGAAAAGGAGTAAATTTCATTAGCTCTCAAAATAGTCTTCCTTCCGTTAAATGCTATTAATGGGAAACCTTTAGAGTCCTTTAAAACCGTCACCCTTATAGGCTTAAAGGGTTGTCTGCTCTCCATGACCTTGGCGTAACTTGAAGATATATGAGCCAATATAGACCTTGAGAGCTTAGACGAAAATGGGGGGATTATTGTATCACGGTCAGCAGATACTTTGAATATAGCTAAGTATATCACATGAGGAACCTCTTGTATTCTCTTATTAATATGTTTTCATATTGTGTATCGCTTCTGTGTTGGTACGCGGTATATGTATCACAAATCATTAAGGGACCAAGAACTATAGGGTAATAATAAAACTCTTTTATGTGTTTGTTTCTTAAAAGCCATGAGACCACGTCATTTGGAGTGATATAAGTTAAGTCAATATCTATACTAACTTTTATCTCCTTTGCAACTTCATTAATATCTCCTTTGCATTCTTCATTAAATTCAAATTGAGGAATTCTAACGTACATATTATTCTTTATAAGCTCTAAACCTCTCTCTACCATAGCTTGATGATGACTCATTGCTGCTAGTGCTACAATATCCCTCAGCTTGTTATCACAGCAATTTCTAATTATCCTACTTATAATATAACCGCTGTAGAGCTCATGTCCGTAATATGAGTTAATATATTTTTTTGATGCTTTACCTATATCATGAAATGCGACTGCAATTTCTATGCTTTTTCTTACATTTTCTATCTTCTCTCCGCTCCTCTTAGATAAAATAGGAATTATATACTCAAAGTTGTTTCTGAAGCAATTTAAAGTTCCCAATGCATGATCTTTAAAAGTCTCTTTACCATAAAATGCCCAGCATGTCATTTTAACCTCAATCCCCTCTCACTATCATAATAACTACTATCCGCCTTAAGTGCAAGTAATATCATTTTTTCTTCTCCTTTCATGAAGATCTTTCTGTATTTTATACATAGATCTTTCCAGTCCTTGAACTCTATATAATCCTCTATTACTTCTACTTTGTCTATAACGTTAGTAGGAGTATATTTTTCAAAATATGCAACAATTTTGTTGTCCTTCCTTATAAGAGGAGCATTATCTATCATCTTACCATTAAAAGGTATTAAATCCTCCATTCTACTGGGTTTATCTATAGCGAGGTTTACTATAAAGGAATTAGTAAGAGTGCAATATTTCTCTAGAATTATATCAAGATCCTTCTTCGATAAGAAAGGGTTTATACTTATTTTTTCTAGATCGTTAAGAAGTTTTTGATTAATGTTAGGCTCACTTATTATACTATCAATTATTTCGGCATATCCTTTTTTATTATGACACCCATAAGGATGTTTAAGACATATATCGTTGTTACTTAGAGCTTCAACAGTCTTTATAACCTCATTTTCGTCGTAAGGATAAGTCTCGTTACTTTTCCATATATAAAGAGTTCCTTCGTTTTTCTCATTATATCTCAATAGTCTTCCGACTCTCTGGACTATTGAAGTAAGAGGTGCTTGTTCAGTTATCATAATTTCTGAAGAAATGTTAACACCTACTTCAATAACTTGAGTGGATACGATTAGTTTGCAGTCATCAAGTTTTCTCTTCTGTCTATCCGAGATCTTGAATCTAGAGTGGATTAGACAAGGCTTTAAGTGTTTAAGCTTATCGTAAAGTAATATAGCCTTATCAACAGTATTAACTACGATTATAGCCTTCTCCGAGTCTTTTACAATATTGTAAAATTGCTCTATGTTGTTAACTATTTTAACATCAATATTAGGAACATCAATTTTTTCCTTTATTTCAACTACTTTATATCTCTTTCTTCCTTTTGTAGTCTCGCACTCATAAATTCCGTTATCCACTTCTGTGCACTTTCTTCCATTTATAGCATTACCGTATTCGTTTACCACCGATACCTTAATTACGTTTTTCGAATGATCAATAATCTTTTCTTCAACACTTTTGCTTGGGGTTGCAGACGACATTATGAAGTTTACCCCTAATTTCGAGAGATGCTCAACAGCACCTATAAGCGAGGTCCAACTGTTACTCTCGTTCATCAAATGAAACTCATCAAAGTGGACTAAAGAGGTATAAATCGAAAACCTAGGTAAGTCGTAATGACCGTGATCCGAAAAAGGTTCACCTATGCTTGCCTTATACAAATTTAAGAAAAAAGAGTCATAAGTAGTTATGATAAAATCAGCCAGAAAATTAGGGGACTTAAGTTCTGAAGGTGCAAAAGAGTACTGGACTGCATATTTTAATCCCTCAGCCCTCTTAGAGATGTCCTCAACTAAAGCTCGTGTAGGAACTACATGTATTAATCTATAAAAATTAGTTGTAGTATATGTGGTTAACCACTCACCAAGAGTTATGGATAAAGTGGTTTTCCCATAGCCCGTTGGAAAATTAAGAATAAAATTAACATCATTGCACTCTGCAAGCTTCTTTCCCTTTACATTTTCTCCTACATCTTTACAATCCATAAGCTCAAGAACTTTCCTAATTCCCTCTCTCAAGCGGAGTATCCTCCCTTCTGCTTCTGCCTTTCTAAAATTACAGCTTCCTTTATAGTCCTTACCATTTTGGGAGTTATGAAACCAAAAACATCATCTTTTAGATAAGTATCCTTTGCAATGAAGTAAGCCATCTCTTCCGGGGTAATTGCACCACTTACTGCTTGAAAGACATAGTTTGAAATTCTATTAAAAACGTCAGTCGGACTATACTTATCATTTAAATTTAAGATGTTCTTAAGCTTCTCCCTATATTTTGGATTTTCAGAGTTTATATGTTTCCAAATTTCTACGAATGGAGCAATAGATGAATAAGTATTTTCCTCTATTATTTCTGCTCTATTACCTCTTACTGTAAGCATAATAAGTTTCTGGCATACATTATCGCTATAATACATTGAAAAGAGGAATATCCTACCCAGATGGGATAGTTTATCTAATTTCGAAATATTTATCCTCTTTTCAGTTATTAAGTTACTGCATAACTGAAACTGTATTTCTGTATCGACTGGTGCAATACCAAAATAGTAGTCCACATCAGTTCTAGATCTCTTAACTATATATGTAAATACTGTGAAAGAGTCTAGAGCTAAAGCTGCAAGTAATGCTGTCTTCTTAGACATCTGGACACTTTTCTTGCTACCTTTCGAAGAAGCATTCCATCCACCATACCATCTCTCAGCTTCCAGTAATTCTGGAAAAAATAATGAGAATGGCTCGAAATATTCTTCTTTGTCACTTACAAAATCATTAATAATGTTATTTAAATCCTCATTTACAATATAATTATACACTGCGGCATAGTTACGCTTAAATTTGCCCAGAGAACTAATAAGGACTTTATTTTTCCTCATATTTTCTATGCCTTCTCTCAACTTATTACCTATCTCATCTTCAGCAATAGCAAAGTCATTTTCTATACTAGGGCTTGTATCTAAAAGCAGTAGAAGCTCACTAATAACAAGGTCTCTAGCTAGATACCCTTCTGGAGGAAGTTTTATTTTAACCATTTAGTCAGCCCCTCCTTAAATGTAACAACATACTTCTCACCAGCTCTATAGACTGTACATTGCTCATTAATCGCATCTTTCTTAACTTTAACCTCACCCCCTATTAACGGTCCACGAATCGGAACCCAGAATTTATCGAAAACTCCTTCATCAGGTTCCTTAGTTAGGTTATAAGTACTGAGAACGGGAAGCTCTTGAAGTTCAAAATCTCCAGTATCTATTAAGCATTGTTGAGGAATAAAGAAACTTGTTGAGAACTGCTCCTCCTCACTCTCCTCAACGTCAACAACCTCAACATGCTCGATAGTGACTAAGGACTCCTTACTACCAAGAGAGATAATCTGCCAGGAATACTTTACGAAGTCTTCTACCTTATCCTTTAAAAGGACTGCAATTGAAAACTTTACACTTTCACCATAAGTCTTTCCGAATGCAGATACTCCAAACCAGTCTCTCAATTTTTCTGCACTTCTATACTTTTTTTGTTTATAACTAACTCTTTGTTCCCTCATGATGTCAGAGTAAGGCAAAAGTCTGGATTCATCGGCACCATAAGCTACCCAGAATAATGAGCCCTTATATTTATCGATAAACTCCTTAGTGCATGAAGTACCATTTTTGACAGCATAATTTTCACAATAGCTTTTACTTAATGCCCCTAAAATAGTAGAGATAGGGACATACGGGAATGATTTTCCTCCTGCTGAGGCTTTGGGAACCCTAATAGAAAAACCCCAATGATGAAGACCGTATATTAAAACACCCTTCATCCTCTCACGGATTTAAAGACCTCTACTGGATTACTTAAACTTCCCTTAACTCCCTTAACATAAAATACTATCTTAGGCCTATCTATCTCTAAAGCACTACTAAAGGAATCAGCCGTAGATTTTACAAGATTTAAATAGTCATTAAAGTCACCATTTATTGGGGGTAAGTTAAACGGCTTCTCGGAAACACTTAACACTAATGCCTCAATTTCTACCAGTGGATTAAACCTAGTCCTCTTCGCACCAAACAAGAACTGGGTTAAAGTAAGCATTAAAGCGTCTAAAGAGGCTATTTCCCTATCTTTCTTGTCCTTTACCTCTTTAACAGGATAATTCTGGGTCACACCAATATTACTTAAGTTTAAATAACCAGTTAAAACATATGAAGCACTAGCGGTTTCTACATTGTATAACGATTGTATATTTTTATTCTCCTTTTCATACTTATCTATCATTTCCTTAGTAGCATATCTAACATGGAATTGCGACGTAACTGCAGAGGCTTTTACTGCATCCAACGCTGGAATCATATAACTGAAGGCAATATTGGAAGTCCTCTTAACCAGTTTGTCTGGATTGAGAAAACCGGCTACATCTTCAACAATATCTTCCTCTATAACACATAGCTCATAATCAGAACCGTTCTTATCACCGCAACCGGTCTTATGAACACTATCTCCAGCCCCCCTCTTTATAAGTATCCCTTGTTTAGCCAACTCCTCAACTGGTAAATTCCTTTCAATTGCAATCTCCACTAGATTCATCTGATAACCGTGAGCTATCATCTCGCCACTAACAGCGGGCACATAAGTTACCGTATAGGTATTTCCTTCTTTAACTATTATAGGAGCCCTTCTATGCCTCACATAATTTCCCGCAGACTCAACATTATTTAAGTCCTCTACATTAACCAAATATCTAGCAGAGAAAGAAACCCATTTCATTTTAACCACCTATTGCCAAAGATACTAAAGTCTTTGCATAATTTACATCTTTTTCAACCTTATCTAGAAAACTCTCGACTCTCCTAGGAGTAACAATATATGGCTTCTTATTTTTACTCCATACTATGGGTGAAATACATAACATACCCTTATCACTGCCATCAACAATTTCATGGACTACATCTGGATAAGCTACCTTAAAAGTTTGAGGAATATCTCCCTTTTTAGCAATTACTAAACAGTCAATACTGTCCTCGATCTGCTCTTCTTTATATTTTAGTGCGACAGTTCTCTTAGAAGCGGAAGCTAAATAAGAGGTATAATCCCTTAACGCCTGGGTGATAACATCTTTAATATATTTAGGGTCAAGAGAGTAAATAAGCGGATCTATGTAGCCGAATCTCCTTAACACAACATAAAACCTGAAGATTTTAACAAGGCTCCTGAAATTCTTTCCTACCTCAGAAGCAATTGATTCCATAATTAAAGAAATCCTAACACATTAATAAATATTATCCTCCCTTACAATGTGGCAGAAAAGGACAATCAGCACTACACTTCTTAGCTAACCCGGGATCAACATCATCGTCAATTGCTCTGAGAGCCCTATCCCTAACTTCAACAAACTCCTGCCTTAAAGTATCACTAATAACAATAAGCCTACAATTATTGTGAATTTTACCTTCAATAACATTAACATAACAAAGATAACCAAAGTCAACGGGTATTTCATACTGGCTCTCAAAAGCTAAAGCATAACCCGCTAAAGCCAACTCATGATCCCTCTTATAACTCCCCGTCTTCATCTCAGCAATCAAAGGAAGAATGGGAATAAATGCGTCAACTCTCAAAGCACTCTGAAGACCTACTAAAGAACCGTCAACAGGATACTCAACGTGAAAGGGAATTACTAGAGAGGCTAAAGAATCCTTTCTGAGGAATGGCTTACTCCTAGCCTTCTCAAGTTCGGCAGAATAAATAGAGACAATATGATCCCATAAAATCTTAGCTACTTCAATAACTTCGACCTTAAGATTGTAAAACTCATCTGTCATCAAAGTCCTAAGCTTAACGCTATCTAAGTCTTCGTGTTCATAAATAAGCCTCTTAATAGTTTCTATAGCGGTAGCATAAGTGGTATGAATAGTATTCCCTATTTTAGCTTCCACCTTAGGTACAATACCCTTATGTTTCAAATACACATATCTACCAGAATCACAAAGACCATTAGTTAAATCGGAAACGCTTAGCAGTGTGTTTGAAGAGGGGTACAATGGAGGCTCATTCCAGTGCCATCCCCTAAGCTCTTCAGAAATAGCCCTAGGAAATCCCTTCATCCTTTTCGAGAGGAGCTGAATCTCTGAAAGAGTAAAGAACACAAAATTAGTTAGATTTTTGATTTAAAAAATTGTATTACTAAATGTGGAAAAGAGAATAGCATTTGTAAAAGATTGGGGAGCTTATCTTAGAGTGAATAAGGGGAAGATTGAGTGTGTAGCAAAAAACGAGGTGAAGTGGAGTCTTTCCCCCGCTGAAGTTTCTTCAATAATCTTCCTCGTAAACTCTTCCCTTTCAACCGAAGTAATCAGATTAGCAAACGAATTTGGGATAGAAATGGTCTTCTTTCACGACAGCGAGCCGATAGCTAGAGTAATTACTACAAAATACGGCGGATCAATGAAGGTCTGGATTAAACAGATAAGAGAGGCTAAAAAGAACCCGGAAAAATACGCTAAGCAGTTCGTTTACGGTAAGTTACACAATCAGTGGGTTACGATCCACTATTACGAGAAAAAGTACGGGTTTAAATTAGGTGGAGACGAACTATACGGAATTGCAAAAGAAGTACTTACGGAAAACAATATAGAACAAATAATGGTTAAAGAAGCTGAAGGGGCTAAAATCTATTGGAAAGGTGTAAAATATCTTTTACCGAAAGAGTTGGGATTTAAGGGTAGGAAGAAAAGAGGAGATAACCTTGATCCGTTTAATAAAGCGTTAAACATAGGCTACGGGATGTTGAGGAAAAGCGTGTGGGGAGCAGTAATTTCAGCTGGTCTAAATCCCTATATAGGATTCCTCCATAAGTTCAGATCTGGAAGACTATCGTTAGTTTTCGATTTAATGGAGGAGTTCAGATCGCCTTTTGTAGACAGGCCATTGATAGGACTTGCGAGAGAAAATTATGAGAAGTTAAAAGACTTAAAAGTGATTTATTCCACCTTCGTTTTTGATGAGGACGAAATATACACCCAAGCTAGGAGGCTTGTAAACTCAATACTCCACGGGGATGAGTATAGGCCCTTTATGGCGAAGTGAAATGCTGTATATAGTGTTTTATGATATAAGTGATGACGGGATGAGAAATAGAGTAGCTGATGTACTAAAGAAAAAGGGTTTGGTTAGGGTACAGTATAGTGTGTTCATTGGGGATCTGAACTCAGCAAGGTTAAAAGACGTTGTCGCTTCGCTTAGAGTCCTCTATAGGTCGAATAAGGAGGGAAGGTTTTCGGTAATGATCTTACCGGTGACACAAGCAATGTTTAATCAGAGGATTATGATCGGAGATGAGTTTAAGGAAAATGAGGATAAGATAATCTGGTAACTTCTATCTATTGTCGTAATAGTCTACTTATCACCCTTTTTCCCTTAACTATCTATTTATCAATTCCTTTTGAGAATCATCGGATCAATTAATTTTAGTACTATCGTTATTATACTTCCTTCAATTCCTTTTGGGATTCATCGCCCCTGGGACAGCGAAGTCAATGTTAGCATCAATACTTACCTTTCAATTCCTTTTGGGATTCATCTCTTTTCAATTCAGCGAGAGATCAGAGGGAAGGAGAAAGCTTTCAATTCCTTTTGGGATTCATCTTTGATAATATGATACCAGATAACGTTATTGACTGTGCTTTCTTTCAATTCCTTTTGGGATTCATCATAAACTTGAGTATACTTTTATTCCGCTAGATCCTAACTTCTTTCAATTCCTTTTGGGATTCATCGGGAAAAAATAATAAGTAGACATAGGGGGAAGAAACAACTTTCAATTCCTTTTGGGATTCATCATTCCTCTTCCTCCCATTCCTCCTCAGATCCCATCTTATTCTTTCAATTCCTTTTTGGATTCATCATATGGGATCTCAGGTGATGTATTGCAAAAGATTCTTGACTTTCAATTCCTTTTTGGATTCATCAGGAACATGTTTTTATTTACTGTCATAAAAGCAAACATTCTTTCAATTCCTTTTTGGATTCATCCTAATTTTTGCGTAACAGATATATAAGTGTTGTTATATTAACTTTCAATTCCTTTTTGGATTCATCTTACCAAGGTTATGCTATGAAATTAGCTAGAGCATTAAACCTTTTAATTCCTTTTTGGATTCATCCCAGCATTATAAACCTGAGTAGCTATATTTGTTATCCTTTCAATTCCTTTTTGGATTCATCAAATTCACAAAGGGAGTATCGACAATGAGGAGGATGATCTTTCAATTCCTTTTTGGATTCATCAAAATTTTTACTAACAAAGTCCGCTAGAGGACCTCTACCTTTCAATTCCTTTTTGGATTCATCCATTACCGACTAAATAATCTCCAATGTCAAGAGGCTCTTCTTTCAATTCCTTTTTGGATTCATCCATTACCGACTAAATAATCTCCAATGTCAAGAGGCTCTTCTTTCAATTCCTTTTTGGATTCATCCATTACCGACTAAATAATCTCCAATGTCAAGAGGCTCTTCTTTCAATTCCTTTTTGGATTCATCTTCAAGAAGTGGACTAACATTCAGTGGATGTTATAGTTTATATAACTTTCAATTCCTTTTTGGATTCATCGATGTACCATTCTTAATAGTTAAAATTTAAATGTTCAGGTCTTTCAATTCCTTTTTGGATTCATCATCAAACAAATGGAGAGATTACCTAAGGTCTTTTTAGTGAGGGTCTTTCAATTCCTTTTTGGATTCATCAGACCACTACGCAAATAAAAACAGTGACGACTGGTACACCTTTCAATTCCTTTTTGGATTCATCTCAACCTCATGTTGTGTTGAAACGCCTAAATACCCTTTCAATTCCTTTTTGGATTCATCCTAGATCATGTAAATTTAAAGGAAATTTTAATGGAATCTTTCAATTCCTTTTTGGATTCATCACTAATGAGCATTCATTTTGAATCTCCAGACCATGGGAACTTTCCTTTCAATTCCTTTTTGGATTCATCAGTATTAGGGGTGAAAAATGATTAGTTTAGAAGAAAAAACTTTCAATTCCTTTTTGGATTCATCAAACTGGAATATCATTCATTACAGCTAGTGCATATATTACTTTCAATTCCTTTTTGGATTCATCTGCTCTTCCTGTGGCATATTAAACCCCTTCAACATAAAACTTTCAATTCCTTTTTGGATTCATCCATATAAATAGTAATTGAAGAGTTAGCTGGTATAGAAACTCTTTCAATTCCTTTTTGGATTCATCAAAATTGTACGTGGGGAATTAAAATAATGTCACCACAAAACTTTCAATTCCTTTTTGGATTCATCATTGGGTCATTGACTATCATGGGCTGTCCGTTTTCATCTTTCAATTCCTTTTTGGATTCATCTATGAGGGTGTACTCAACAATAAATTATCTCGTAGAAAATCTTTCAATTCCTTTTTGGATTCATCCATTTTGATTTTAGTAACAACTATTTTGTATTAACATATACTTTCAATTCCTTTTTGGATTCATCCGTCGGTAAATATGGGGAGGAGCTCGCTAAGCTTGAGGCCTTTCAATTCCTTTTTGGATTCATCAGTTCGAAGAGTTCAAGGAACTGGTACCAGACCCTAACTTTCAATTCCTTTTTGGATTCATCTAAGAAATGGGCAATTCTTATTCCTACAAAAGATCTAACTTTCAATTCCTTTTTGGATTCATCTAATATACATTTTCTTTACCAGCAATGGTGAAAAGTCTATCTTTCAATTCCTTTTTGGATTCATCAACGTATAGGGCGTTCTCTACGTAAAGCAAACGGAAACTTTCAATTCCTTTTTGGATTCATCATTGCCCCACAACAAGTTTGATACCACAGCTGTGGTTAACTTTCAATTCCTTTTTGGATTCATCGTGATATCGTTCAGAATTACATTACTTTTGAAGTATCACCTTTCAATTCCTTTTTGGATTCATCAGCGTTTACCTCAACTGGTCAACTACCCGCCAATATCACCTTTCAATTCCTTTTTGGATTCATCATGCATACACATATGCTGTACCTCAAGTCATAAACCTACCCTTTCAATTCCTTTTTGGATTCATCTTGTTCCGATAATCACAGGTGTGTTTGCATAAAACTTTCAATTCCTTTTTGGATTCATCTGCGACTGGGGTCACGATCCCCAGTCATGCATCACCTGTACTTTCAATTCCTTTTTGGATTCATCTATAACGTTATAATTGGTTCTCTTCCACTGCCTCTCATTGCCTTTCAATTCCTTTTTGGATTCATCAATAGAGAATTAATACGAACATTAGTTAGATCTATAAACTTTCAATTCCTTTTTGGATTCATCACCAATATCTTCAGCGATTTGTATTGGTGATGAGACACCCTTTCAATTCCTTTTTGGATTCATCGATATTAATGTTAAAACAGACTACAGAGCGTATATAAAACTTTCAATTCCTTTTTGGATTCATCTCTTTATCATCTTCACTTAAAGAATATTTCAGATGCCCTTTCAATTCCTTTTTGGATTCATCATGATGAAAGAATATCATACAGGATAGAAGGAAAAAACTTTCAATTCCTTTTTGGATTCATCAGTTTTTTAATATCTTTCTCCGAAAGCTTTAAATAACCCCAAAGCTTTCAATTCCTTTTTGGATTCATCAAACTTCATTTGCAAAGTTTCCAGTTTGAGCAAAGATCTTTCAATTCCTTTTTGGATTCATCTGGAGTGTACATAAAGATGAAAATGAGGAGTGTTCTGTCTTTCAATTCCTTTTTGGATTCATCCTTTTGTCTTTTTCTTCAGCAATAGATTTAGATAAGATCTTTCAATTCCTTTTGGGATTCATCGATAATGAAGGTATAGCATTAGTCATTGCTGAAAGTGAAAACTTTCAATTCCTTTTTGGATTCATCAAAACAGACCGAATTGCCGAAGGAAAATGAGATAGTTAACTTTCAATTCCTTTTGGGATTCATCCAGTATTAATTCCAAGTGAATTCCCTATAGATTCTGCTCTTTCAATTCCTTTTGGGATTCATCGACGGCAGTAAATTAAATGTACCAATCGAAAAGGCTTACCCTTTCAATTCCTTTTGGGATTCATCGAGTTATGCAGGAGTAGAATATTCATGGGTGAAATTCAGCTTTCAATTCCTTTTGGGATTCATCAAATTTATTGCAAATAGTGAGAGAAGAGCTACTACTAGTACGCTTTCAATTCCTTTTGGGATTCATCATAAATTTCACCATCCCACCCTGTCCAGTAATCGTCTTTCAATTCCTTTTGGGATTCATCACACTTCTGTCAAGAACAAAGTTATCCTTATTCTTCATAACTTTCAATTCCTTTTGGGATTCATCTACAAGATAATCTTGTTTGATACTGAAGAGGGGTTAAACTTTCAATTCCTTTTGGGATTCATCCTTCTAAAGCCAAAGACTTAATATAGTCATGAAGATCCTTTCAATTCCTTTTGGGATTCATCTCCTAAAGATATATTTCCACTCACTGTAGTTAAGAAACTTTCAATTCCTTTTGGGATTCATCAACAAAACAAAAATTGCTAATCTTTGACAGTAACTCAAACTTTCAATTCCTTTTGGGATTCATCTGCGGTTACCAATGATCGGCTTTAGCACTGTTAGTGGATCTTCTTTCAATTCCTTTTGGGATTCATCTTATTGGATAAGCAAGATAAGATAGAGTTCGTTAGGGAGTTCTTTCAATTCCTTTTGGGATTCATCGTATTAAGCGGGATAAGACAAACCGAAGGTACTACTTTGCCTTTCAATTCCTTTTGGGATTCATCTTAGTAAGACATGTTCATGTGGATTAATTAAGAAAGCTCTTTCAATTCCTTTTGGGATTCATCTCTGAGATGGTTTTCAAAGTCAGAGTTAATGATTTAGTGATCTTTCAATTCCTTTTGGGATTCATCTTGACCATATCTCAATTTGGATTTCTGAAGGTTTCTTCTTTCAATTCCTTTTGGGATTCATCAGCATTATGATTCAAAACATTTAGCAATTTTCTTCTTATTACTTTCAATTCCTTTTGGGATTCATCTGACGTAATATGTTAGACCTACTAGTTTGATAAGTAGAACTTTCAATTCCTTTTGGGATTCATCAGAACTTGTTCAACAATTCAAAAGATATTTGATATATTACTTTCAATTCCTTTTGGGATTCATCTGATAACATCATTTGACCAATTAGCCACAAAAGGAAGACTTTCAATTCCTTTTGGGATTCATCTTTAGAAATTGTTGTCCACACTCAGAAAAGAAAAGCTTTCAATTCCTTTTGGGATTCATCAACTCACTGTCAACCATAGGGTTACCGTTCAGCTCCTCCTCTTTCAATTCCTTTTGGGATTCATCGTTAAATGGCAAATCACCTAGACCGATTCCGTTAACTTTCAATTCCTTTTGGGATTCATCTAGATGAATACTTAAAGGGGGTGAGCCAAAATTCCAACTTTCAATTCCTTTTGGGATTCATCTCTATTAGTGACTTAAATCAAGCTATCGAAATAGCCAAACTTTCAATTCCTTTTGGGATTCATCTTGTTCTTGATAGAAGTGTTATTTCAACTCTAGTTTACAGCTTTCAATTCCTTTTGGGATTCATCAGTTGAGAAAGAAAACTGTACAGTAACAATTCCGGCTTTACTTTCAATTCCTTTTGGGATTCATCCGACGGTGATTAAACTCCCCAGTTAAAAGTCTCTTTTTAGCTTTCAATTCCTTTTGGGATTCATCTATATTTTCACACGTCGAGTAGCATTTACTAACTACTTCCTTTCAATTCCTTTTGGGATTCATCTAATAACAATCTTAGTATTACGCATGTGACAAAGTAATACTTTCAATTCCTTTTGGGATTCATCAGAAGTAGTTCTTTTTTTGACTATTTAAGAAAATTAAACTTTCAATTCCTTTTGGGATTCATCACTACGCTAAGGATTTTGAACCGCCTTTAGGATTTCCTTTCAATTCCTTTTGGGATTCATCCAGAGAAGACAGCCTATAAAATAGTAAGCCAAGATGTACCCTTTCAATTCCTTTTGGGATTCATCTAACATCCCCCCACCCCTAACGGAAAAAATAAAAATAAACTTTCAATTCCTTTTGGGATTCATCTTGGTTCATGGTTTATTGTGTAACGTGTGTAAAGTTATATCTTTCAATTCCTTTTGGGATTCATCTGTATTTGTTCCAATTTCCTCAATATCAACAATATATTCTTTCAATTCCTTTTGGGATTCATCAAGCGACAAAATATGCAAGAAAACTTAAACAAATATACTGCTTTCAATTCCTTTTGGGATTCATCATTTAGAATCGCTCTAGAAAAATTACAAGAGAGTGAGCTTTCAATTCCTTTTGGGATTCATCGAATAATCAAAATTCTTCTCTTCTGTCTGAATTAATGAATACTTTCAATTCCTTTTGGGATTCATCATTTTGATTACTTAGTTGTAGATGAATATTTCAACACTCTTACCTTTCAATTCCTTTTGGGATTCATCGTATTTTGGCTTTAATGGAAAAGATTATGAATGAGTATACCTTTCAATTCCTTTTGGGATTCATCAATTTGGCTTTGATTCTTCTATTATCTCGGCTATAATCTCCTTTCAATTCCTTTTGGGATTCATCGTGAATTTTCATCTCCATACAACTTATTGAACATCATTTTTACCTTTCAATTCCTTTTGGGATTCATCTTTTGATTGTAAAAATTTTCAATTTTTCGCTTTGCGACTTTCAATTCCTTTTGGGATTCATCAATTGAATCAGTGGCTATCAAGTAGGGCAAACAGTTCATCTTTCAATTCCTTTTGGGATTCATCTTGATAAGATAACGTTAAGAAAGCAGGGAGATTACAGAAACTTTCAATTCCTTTTGGGATTCATCATTGGGGATAAAATGAGGATAAGCTGTTCACATTCCCATACTTTCAATTCCTTTTGGGATTCATCGTCTTCATTTACAGATTTTGGAAAGATAGAGATTATTGAACTTTCAATTCCTTTTGGGATTCATCGGCACTACAAATCATAAACAAAATGGAGGCTGAGGAAGAACTTTCAATTCCTTTTGGGATTCATCATTTTTCATTAAGGATAGATTAATTTATGCCTCAACACTTTCAATTCCTTTTGGGATTCATCGTTTATCAGCTTTACAGTCTTCTCATTGTGATCAATCACTTTCAATTCCTTTTGGGATTCATCGAACCCACGGCGTGGTGTACAAATCGGGCTTAATTACGCTTTCAATTCCTTTTGGGATTCATCCTATTTGTATGAAATTTATTGTTATCTTGTCATCTATCTTCTTTCAATTCCTTTTGGGATTCATCAGTCTCCAGTATAGAGTTACGGTATAAAGATAAAGTCTTTCAATTCCTTTTGGGATTCATCATATCATCTTCCGTGACAAATCCTATATTATTAGTGTCTTTCAATTCCTTTTGGGATTCATCAGGTATGTCTACTCCTTCATCGAAAATTGTTGATGCTAATCTTTCAATTCCTTTTGGGATTCATCTTAAATCTTTTCCTAACATTTACGAAAGAAGTTAGGAACTTTCAATTCCTTTTGGGATTCATCCGTTTTGTTTTTATATTATTTTACTTCATTTTTCGTTTTTCTCCTTTATAAGTTTTTGTTTTTAAGGTTTTTCTTCTTGCGACCATTTTTCCTAGTAATTTCTTTTCCCTTTTTTGGTCGCATTGTTCAACTCTAGAATTGAATTAAAAGTGTTGTTTATAAATGTTAATCACTCGGTACTATCATCGTATTAGTCGCACCAGTTTTACTAAATTTACGTTTTTAAATCTCTTGTAAAAAACGAAAAATATGAGACGCTAATCTAAACTTTCCCTTTCCTAGACTGGTATCGTCTCGTTAAACATTTTTCAAGAAATGATAGAATATAACAGAAATTATTCAATTACACGGGATAGAAATATTTATAAAAACACTTTTAAACAACGGATTTCACGTCAAATTATAAACCGCAAAAAACTAAACATTTTCCAAAACGAAAAATATAACCTTTCTCAAGAAAATATTGCTATGGTAAAGCTCGTTTCAACACTGGGTACCTCTCCTGGAGGTGTGGCTGAAACTCTCCAAAACTTGTCTACAGGTAAGTACATAGCCCCTTTTGAACCTAAAGAGATAAAGTTTGATGAGTTTATAGTGCTCAGAACTAAGGGTACTGAAGAGGCTTATTATGCTTTAAGGGCAATACTTCTCTGCTGTGTAGGGTTTGAAAAGGTTAAGGAAGTTGTATTCCCGTTTGACGATATAGAAAACCCCAAAGACTTCATTACAGTTAGAGAAACAGTGAGAGAAATGCTGAAGCCTGGAGAT
Organism: Sulfurisphaera tokodaii str. 7; assembly: GCF_000011205.1. Classification (NCBI taxonomy): domain Archaea; kingdom Thermoproteati; phylum Thermoproteota; class Thermoprotei; order Sulfolobales; family Sulfolobaceae; genus Sulfurisphaera; species Sulfurisphaera tokodaii. The sequence goes on along the minus strand of NC_003106.2, from coordinate 31,933 downwards.
TTTATGGACTTTACTGGTGGAAGGAAAGCCATGAGCGCTGCAGCAGTCCTCTCCGCTAGGGACGTAGGTGCCCATTTAGTCTCAACAATAATAGACCAAAAAGAATACGGTGAAATGATGGTAAAGTTCAATAGACTAAAGGATAAACTGTCTAACGTTTACTCAAAAGGAGACTGTAGGAGTTACTTCTGTGACCTAATGTCATCAACTACTAGGACAATAGTATTTTTCTAAAGGGTATAATACAGCTTTCCTACTCTTCTGGGCTTACAGTACGAGAAAAAGCCGCAGTTCTCACACTTCTCCTTTTTCTGAACTATTTTTACTTCACTGTTCATTGCCTCTCTTATCCAACCTATCAGCTTCTCCACAAACCTCTTCTCAGTCTCACTGTACTGAAGCCTTATTAGCTTCTTCCCAGCAATGTAATAGAGCATTGCCTCCTTAACGTTCATACCCAGTCTATCCATTATATAGGAGTAGAATAAGATTTGATACTTATGGTCTAATCGTGGAACCTTTCCCGCTTTAACATCTAAAGGTGTGTAGTAATTATATGCGTGAAGGACAAAATCCGGTGAGCCGATTAGATCCTTCCATCTATAAACGGGTTTTCTTATTATCTCCTTATATTTTGTAAAGAGAAAGCTCACCTCCTTCTCCTTATCTATTAATTGACCCTCCAACATAGCCTCGCTTACTCTCTCTGAGAAGCCTAATGCTTCTAACCTTACAATATGAGGACAGTAGGCGTAATGCTTTACCGTTACACCAGAAATAGTCATATTATAAGATTAACAAGATGAGTTATATACATTCTCTCTTTTCTTAAACTTTGAAAGATCACTATCTGACATTTTTTCGGAAACTTCATTGACCTTAAAATCGATGTTTATAAAGTGTTAATTTAATCGTCGTATTATTTTTACGTGAAACTCGCAGTTTAAAAGAGTTTTTATAAGGATTTCTGTTTCGAAAGATTGAACAATATTTGTTATGTTTTATCATTTTTTGAAATTTGTTTATCGTTGCGATACTGTTCTAGGAAAGGTAAAACTATAATTTTGGTATATCTAAATTCGATTTCTATGTGAGGTTTAAAAACGTAAATTTAGTAAAACTGGTGCGACTAATACGATGATAGTACCGAATGATTAACATTTATAAACAACACTTTTAATTCAACTCTAGAGTTGAACAATGCGACCAAAAAAGGGAAAAGAAAATACTAGGAAAAACGGTCGCAAGAAGAAAAAACCTTAAAAACAAAAACTTATAAAGGAGAAAAACGAAAAATGAAGTAAAATAATATAAAAACAAAACGGATGAATCCCAAAAGGAATTGAAAGATGAGATAATGTGGTGTATAAGTATTATCCTCTTCTTCTGATGAATCCCAAAAGGAATTGAAAGTTCAGTTTCCTTTCTGGATTTGCCGACCCGATTTTAAGATGAATCCCAAAAGGAATTGAAAGTTCTAAATATTTTCTTACTCTGCCCGGGTGTTCTACTTTGATGAATCCCAAAAGGAATTGAAAGGTGTAGGACATGTCAGAAACACTGTATTCCTTCAAATAAGATGAATCCCAAAAGGAATTGAAAGAAAAATATGAGGGCAAGAAGTTGCTTGTTGATGGTATTCCGATGAATCCCAAAAGGAATTGAAAGATTAATAGGATACGGGAGGTTTTCTGTTATTTCTACTTCGATGAATCCCAAAAGGAATTGAAAGATTTTATTAACATCTTTCACGTTATGTATTATTTTCCCGTGATGAATCCCAAAAGGAATTGAAAGGCTTCATCATGGTACGGTGCAATTGCCCCGCAATTATGATGAATCCCAAAAGGAATTGAAAGATAACTTTACCTAAACCTTATGAAGGCGGATATGGACCACGATGAATCCCAAAAGGAATTGAAAGTTATCTACAATAACTTCATCATAGTCTTCAATAAAGATGAATCCCAAAAGGAATTGAAAGTATACTCAGTACCGTCACACAAAATGAGAACCACTGGAGGATGAATCCCAAAAGGAATTGAAAGAGTGATATATATGTTTTTCTTTCTAAACTTTCAATTTCTGATGAATCCCAAAAGGAATTGAAAGATTTTATATTCCGCTTTGATTTCATCTATTCTTACAAAATCCTCGATGAATCCCAAAAGGAATTGAAAGTTATTGAAGGCTTTATTTCCATAAAGTCTCTTAAGATAGATGAATCCCAAAAGGAATTGAAAGGATTATAAAGTTTAGAGTTTCTCAAGTTGAGAAGTTAACGATGAATCCCAAAAGGAATTGAAAGGATACAGCCCTTCGATACGCAGGGTTTATTATCGGCACAGATGAATCCCAAAAGGAATTGAAAGATACAATTGTAGAATTTGAAAATATCAAGAAACAACTTCGATGAATCCCAAAAGGAATTGAAAGTTGAATTAGAGATTTTGACTGACTGTAGTCCAGGATGAATCCCAAAAGGAATTGAAAGCGCCCTCAGTCCATGATGATTACATTTTCCATTAGGTGTACGATGAATCCCAAAAGGAATTGAAAGGGATTATTATGTTATTTGCAATTTATGTAACTGGAGTCGATGAATCCCAAAAGGAATTGAAAGTGTTAGCTTCTTTTCTTCCACTAATTGCCAAAAATCGTGATGAATCCCAAAAGGAATTGAAAGTCATCTTAAGTCAGCCTGTCCATCCGTCATCATCGCGATGAATCCCAAAAGGAATTGAAAGTTTTTGTACTCCTCTTCAGTCATCGCAGACGCAATGTCATGATGAATCCCAAAAGGAATTGAAAGTTTTATGAGTTTATAAGAATCTACTAAAAAGTAGACGCTTGATGAATCCCAAAAGGAATTGAAAGCATAACACTATCACCTCACCGGACATACCAGAGATGCTCTGATGAATCCCAAAAGGAATTGAAAGCTAATTATGGTTTTTGTTCTTCTAAAAATTTGTACTATGATGAATCCCAAAAGGAATTGAAAGTCGCGTTAGCAGTACTGCACCACTGAGGTGGGCATAATGATGATGAATCCCAAAAGGAATTGAAAGTATACAAATTCCACAATATTCCCTGCACCATTAGTAGAATGATGAATCCCAAAAGGAATTGAAAGCGTTTATTTCGACAGCCTCTATGTAAAGCGGATCTGGGTGATGAATCCCAAAAGGAATTGAAAGCGTGGTAAAGCAGAGCTTGTAGGTAAACCTTCCACTGTTGATGAATCCCAAAAGGAATTGAAAGGAAAGGTGATCGCAAAATGGAAGAAGAAAAAATCAACAGAAGATGAATCCCAAAAGGAATTGAAAGAGTCTACTCCAAATTTCTTCGGTTTCCCTGTTATATGATGAATCCCAAAAGGAATTGAAAGATCATTCGACATGGAGGTGAAGGAAGATGAGTAAGGATGAATCCCAAAAGGAATTGAAAGAAATCTTCTTTATTTACATTTTGCTCTATATCTTCTAGATGAATCCCAAAAGGAATTGAAAGTTTACATGCTCACAGAGGTAGCCGTAAGCACCAGCTTCAGATGAATCCCAAAAGGAATTGAAAGTTATATCCTCAATGCGTGGCGTAGAAAGTTCATGCCCACGATGAATCCCAAAAGGAATTGAAAGTACTCCTTTACTATCCTCTCCTTAAGCTCCTTATGATGAATCCCAAAAGGAATTGAAAGGAAGGAGGGAGGAGGTCAGTTTTAAAGGATTTATTTTTTCTCGATGAATCCCAAAAGGAATTGAAAGGTAGTATTTATCTTTTCTGGAGTGAAGAAATTCAGATGAATCCCAAAAGGAATTGAAAGAAGGTTACTCTGTCTGGTGTACAGAGTGTTAATGTCTCAAAGATGAATCCCAAAAGGAATTGAAAGCCTTATATTCTCCCATAGCGACATAACATTGTGGTGTTGATGAATCCCAAAAGGAATTGAAAGGGTATAACGGTCAGCTAGTTATTAATACAACATTTATAAGATGAATCCCAAAAGGAATTGAAAGGGTTTAGTCTTCTTAACTTTGAGTGTTTCGGGAGGTTCGATGAATCCCAAAAGGAATTGAAAGATTGCTATATCCGCTAAATCGAGTTTCTCAGCAAGAATAGCAGGATGAATCCCAAAAGGAATTGAAAGTACAAAAAATGAACGTTAAGGGAACTGAAAACCATTTATGATGAATCCCAAAAGGAATTGAAAGCAAAACTAAGAGATGCGATTCATGAAATCATAGAGACAAGATGAATCCCAAAAGGAATTGAAAGAATATCTCTGTCAACTTTTGTAGTATCTTGTTGTAGTCGTGATGAATCCCAAAAGGAATTGAAAGGAGGGCAGTCTGTAAACGGCTAACGCGTTGGTGGTCGCAGATGAATCCCAAAAGGAATTGAAAGTTAAGATCTGGAGCGACATATGTTAAATAATATCTCTGGATGAATCCCAAAAGGAATTGAAAGATTATTAGTTGAAACGGGCCTGAGAACTGGGGAACTGTTGATGAATCCCAAAAGGAATTGAAAGTAGCTTGAGTCTTTATCATACCTTTTTGCATTTCAATGGGATGAATCCCAAAAGGAATTGAAAGGTTAAAGAACTTAAAAGAAGAATTAATAAACTCAAAAGAGATGAATCCCAAAAGGAATTGAAAGAGGTACAGAAGAGGGATAACGTAGTTATTGCAGACGCATTGATGAATCCCAAAAGGAATTGAAAGTTAGAAATTTCATTTAATGCATATTTATATTTAAGTTGTGGATGAATCCCAAAAGGAATTGAATTTTTGGAGGATCAGAACTAGAAGAAGTCCTAAACAAAGATGAATCCCAAAAGGAATTGAAAGACTAATCTCATTATTCGTCTATAGGCATACATTTGATAGATGAATCCCAAAAGGAATTGAAAGATACATATATACTAAAACCGTTCTCACGTATTTCGTTCTTGATGAATCCCAAAAGGAATTGAAAGTACTAATCCAACGAGTTGAGTTTCAGAAGTTCCATTGTGATGAATCCCAAAAGGAATTGAAAGAAATGAATTTAAAAGTAGTTTTGCTACAAAGAGGATTAACTATGATGAATCCCAAAAGGAATTGAAAGTTTGAAATTAGCAAGTCTGTGAATTGTCATTGATAATCGATGAATCCCAAAAGGAATTGAAAGATTAATACCTAAGTTAGTAGCAAATATTGTTACGCCAAGATGAATCCCAAAAGGAATTGAAAGATAGATGAATATGTAAGGATACTCAAGAACCAACTACGATGAATCCCAAAAGGAATTGAAAGCTATGAAGTAATTCCTCAATAGTTCTTGAATCAGGGATTGATGAATCCCAAAAGGAATTGAAAGAATCCTCCTGCACCAGTATGTCTCCAGCCGAATTGGTGATGAATCCCAAAAGGAATTGAAAGTAAATGTCTGAAGAAAAACAATTGAAGAAAACAATTGAGATGAATCCCAAAAGGAATTGAAAGTTATTGAAAAGGAAGAAATTTGATGAGGCTGAGCAAGATGAATCCCAAAAGGAATTGAAAGACTCTTGGCTCTGGAATATTATAGATACTCAAATGTCCTGATGAATCCCAAAAGGAATTGAAAGCGAAAAATATCGGGTCTGTCCTTTCCCAGGGCTTTATTATAGATGAATCCCAAAAGGAATTGAAAGAGATATTTCTGGAAAGCTAACTCAGAGGCTACGTCAGCTGGATGAATCCCAAAAGGAATTGAAAGTACTATATAATTGCCAACTCTCTAATTCTTTGACCTCACCGATGAATCCCAAAAGGAATTGAAAGAATATATTTGTTAGTGAAAGAAAATGATGAAATATGATAGATGAATCCCAAAAGGAATTGAAAGATTTTGCGTTTACCACGAAATTCATAGACCGACTAACAGATGAATCCCAAAAGGAATTGAAAGCTGAACTTTTCGAGCTGTTCCAGTGTCTTTTCTCTTTGCTATGATTCCAAAAATGAATTGAAAGATATTGATTTCATTTTGTTTTATATTAACTATATCTCATATTGAAGCTGTTGTTGTATCAAGTAGTTGAGAAAACATATCCGAGTTGGAAAAAGGCATTCTTTATAGGACAGCTTTAGCTATGATGGGTATTGAGAAGGGGGAGTTCTTTAAGGAAGTGGAAAGTATAGGAATAGGAAGTAGACCTATTACGGATTTAAAACACACTACTAAGGTTATTAATTATTGAGTGCTTAATACCAATTCCTAAAGCCTACTTTTACTTGAAAGGAATAGAGATAAGGGAAATCAGCGAGTACTTAGAAAGTAAAATGAGAGGAATTTCTATTGTGGCTAGTAAAGTATTTAATGAAATCAGTGCTAAAGAAAATAAGTACAAGTCTGTAGTATCACTTACATTTTTCATTTGAAACTGGGTGTGAAATTAGGGGTCGGACTTTCATTGAGGTTTCATGAATTTGTATTCAACCTCTCGTCCTCATACCCCTTATATTCCTCCCCATGCCGTCTACGGGACTAACTCCCTTCGAGGACACGGAAAGTATCATTGAGTACCTTCCTCCCCCTCACATTGCTCATAGAGTTCATAGTGGTACCCTCTACTTTAATGTTAGCATTAAAACTTATAAACTTTATTGCTAATAATCGAATATGGAGCAAATAGTTTTCAAGTCAACTGTCATTAGTTACGGTACGGATAAATACGGGAACAAGAGGTATGGGATAACAATACCTGCAAAGATTAGAGAAAAGGGTGAAAAATTGTACGGCAAAGAGGTGATAGTAATTGTCATCCTACCAGATGACGAATAAACTGATAGGCTCAAAAGAAGCCCTAGAACACTTCCAATTTGTTACAATAAATGGCAAGGTAAATTTCGAAGATAAGGAGAGAGTCGTTAGGATTGCCAAGGCCTACTCGCAAGTAGTCAAGAGTACTATTAGGCCATTGTTTGACGGGAAGAGTATAGATGAGTTAACCAAGGAGTTTTACAACCTCTTACCGAATTATCTCGAAACAGCTTTAAAGCAAGCTAAGACAATTATTGATGGTTTGTTAGAAAGGGAGGAAAATAGGGGTGAGATGATTCACGCAAGGATTAGAAAGTTCTGGTTTGGGAGTAGGGGGAACAAAGCTGATAAGGGTAATAGGAATGTGAAGTTCCACGTTTTAGAAGACCACGTGTTAATTAAGGTTAGAGACCCGTGGAATAAGGAGTGGATTTTTGGGAAAGCTTATTTTGGTAAGGAGTACTTACCATTGCTTAAGGAGTTGGAGGATTTATCTCAAAGGAAGGAGGAGGGTTACGGTGCTGTAATTAGTTTTAAGGAAAAGCCCATGATCCACCTCCAAGTACCAGTATGGTTGTACTTGAAACACTTCTCTTCGCTGAAACCAGCTGGTTATGGTTTGATTGCTGGTTTTGATTTAAATAGTGACAGACTGAACGTTGTTGTAATTAACAAGGATGGTAAAGTTATTACTACTAGAACTTTTTGGTATTCAGATGTTACTAGGCCAGGTTTTCCGAAAGTGAAAGCTAGGGCTTTACGATTAAACGCTTTATCTAACGCTCTGGAGTTCCTCTCAAGGATTGGTGTTGATTATGTTGTATTTGAAGACTTATTCCTAGTTAAGAAAAGGAAGTTCACAAGGAGTAAGAGTGGTAATAGGAAAATAACGCGTTTCGCTAAGAAGCAGTTACTAACTCATGGTGTTATTAAATCTTTAAGGCTAGGATTTAACGTCGTATTGGTCAATCCCAAGGGTACTACTAACTCTGAAGAGCATGATAGGGCAATGAGGGAAAAAGGGTTTGACAGACACATAGCCTCGGCCTATTTAATAGCGTTAAAAGGACTAGGAATGTTGAATGATATCAAATAGTATAAACTTCACGACTTATCGGAAACTGCTGACAACGGCATAATCGTCATTAAACCCAACTTTTTAATTTAAAGGAAGATAGGCTACCTCACGAACTCTAAATCCCAAGGAGGTCAGGTGTAGCTGTATATATAATATAGATCTGAGTAGTATGTTTTATATAGGGAATCGGTGCGTCTAAATGTTAAAAAAGTAATTCTTAAAACTATAAGTATTTTTTGTTTGTATATAAGCTAGCATTTAATTTCACACTATTTAAGTCTTTGTATTTATTACCTTGTTCTTTGCTTCCAAGTAATCCTTCTTTAAGTTTTGCACAATATATTTCTCTATTGCAGATAATTTAACCTCATTTTTTAAATTTATTCCACCGTCTTTTACTTCGGTGTTCAGAGCTTTGGAAAGGCTTCCGTGCATTAGTGCATTTCTAAATTGAACTATACTACTCTTCTTAAGGTACTCGGTAACAATATTATCGCATTCCGTATAATTTTTATCATCATCACTATATACGCCACCGCCTCTGGAATTAAGACAAAATGCCACAGGAAGTTCTCTAGCTAACGATATTGCCTTATCGTAATAGCCTACTTTTATATATAAATCTAAAATTTTCTCTAAAACTTCTAAGTCATTTCCGCTATAGATTAAGTCCTTGACTCTAAGAGTAGAATAGAAGTGTGAGAGGACTATTCTACTCTCTTTTTCGAAATAGGAGTGGTTGTACCATTCGTTATAAGCCTTAGAAAGTGAATTTAAGTCGTTTTCTAACCCTGTGATATAGTTTTCTAATTCTCTCATTACTCTCACACCTTCTATAGCGAAACCGTTCCTTAAATTTTTCAGAAGGCTAATAACCTTGTTTGGGTCATCTGATTTGATCCTTTCTATTAATTCTTTCATTTCCTTAAATTCACTGGGGTTTAACTTCTTAAGGGTTACGCTGTAATCTCTGAAGTATCTCTCATCTACTTTCTCTATGGAATAAGTTATTGCTAGGGAATCCTTCATAGCTTTAACGATTTCTGTTAACTCAACTACTGATACCTTATTCCCCGGAGCCCCCATTATTGGTGCAGCTACAAAACGGCAATTGAAAATGGATCCAACAGCCATAGTGGCAGATACTAACACGTTAGTACCGTGGGTTAAGTCAACTATTATCTCGTCGCAGGATTCGTTCAGCTCGTTGAATATTGAATAAATCACATTGAAGATAAAGATCGGAGACCTTTCCTTATAATATGGTATCCTCTTATACCTCTGCCCCTCTGCTAATAGGTCACCTTCTTTGTTAACATAATAGGCTTGCCCGCTACCCACATTAGGTATTACTCTGACGTCAATTTTGTTAACGAAGTCTTCTATGTCTTTTTTCATATTCTCGTCTTTAAACAGCTGATTACTCCTAGTCAATATCATTTTCTTATATCCCTTTATTAGAGTAGGGAGATCTTGTGCTGTGGAATTGTCATGAATTACTAGGCTATCTGGCAATAGTGCTACTATTTTTTGTGGGTCTAAGAGTTTAGCTAAGGCGTGGGCTGAGAAAAATGTGTTAAATTCCTTACCTTCAAATTCATAATTAGTAGTTGTATATGAAGTTACGTCCCCCGCTATATAAACTAAACATTTCATAATTAAATGATATAAGGAATACTATTTTAAATATATATTTCTATAAAATATACGTAAAATTAATGTGATTTAAGGCACTATATGCTATCGCCTCTAACAAAGCTAAGTTTACAACCGTAGGAGATTCAGCTATCCTTTGTGATTTTGAGGAATAGCTTAAGTGGTACTAGTTAGAATTCGCTTAGGTGAACTACCAGATAACTTCTATGTGAAGCCCAATAGAGATTTAGGTTTGCCGGTGACGGTGAACTACCAGATAACTTCTATTCCCATTTTAGTTGCAACTAAAGTTAAGTCCTTATCACCGCTCAAAATCTTTAACCCCAGCTTTTTAGCTGTTTGTATTAATGTCGAATCCACTATACTTAGTTTTCTCCCTTTTAACGAAACAATTTTATCTCCTTCACTCTTAATTCTTGCACTTTCTAAGAAATCATCTACTGAAAGCTCAACAATCTTGAAGTACGAATTAAGAAAACTCTTTACCTCATCAAGAGATTTTAATGCTGGAATTCTTCCGCGAAACCAATGTACTGTAAACTCATAAGCAACGGTAGACGTAATTATGCCCTCTATTTTTCTATCTTTAATTCTGAGCATAATTTCCTTTCCTCTTTCCGTAAGCTCTCCAAAAGCCATTGCAAGTAACGCATAAGTATCGATAATTATTTTCTCTTCCAAAATTCCCCTTCCTCCTCATCAAGTTCCTTTTCTGCCTCTTCAGCAGACCCTTTACAGCAATTCCATACCTTATCCCACAGATCAATTTTTTCTATAACTATCTTATTTCCTTCAACCGTTATTTTAACTGCATCACCCTCTTTTAAACCAATTTCATCCCTTATTCCCTTAGGGATTACTATTATACCTTTCTTATTTACTTTTGTAATCGTTTCCATAAGTTTAACTCATTGGTTAAACTTTTAAGTTTAACTCCATAATCATAGTATGGTCTGTGATCCTTAAACCTCACGGCAAAAATTTACGTTAAAAACAAGGGAAGCTTTGGTAGTAGGGGCTAATTGATAGAATCAGTAGCTAAGCCTTTCTTATTTCTTCTCTTTCTTTCTCAAGTTTCTCATCCCATACATCTTTAAAGTATTTATCTATGTTTAAGACCCATTCTATCACTTCTCTAATGTCATCCGCTACTTCATCCTCATTTCTATAATCCACGAAGTTAGGATCGAAGCCGTTATAAGAAAACTTATGCAATAAGAGGGCAGTCTTAACGACATTTTCAATATCAATACCTAGCTTCTTAAATTCTTTTGCAATACCTATAAGTCCGGTAGTTGGTGCAGAATAACCAACGTTTTCATACCATGAACGCTCCTTTTCATCCTTTCCTTTTAAAATCTCATTAAGCTTAGATACTAACAGAGCACTTACTGCAGATTTAACAGAAAGAAAAGCTTTTGCTGATGCATTCTTTAGGAGACCCCTTTTAAGCATCTCTAAAGCTAATCTGGCCTCAACTAAGCTTTCATATACCTTTGCATAAACATATTCCTTAGGATTCTTTTTATAATCTAAGTAACCTTCCATAAATATATTGTAGGGACTAGGTTTATAAACAGTTTGGGCATTCTTAGAACAGAATTTTTTCTCAATTAAAAGGAATTACTCGTACTTACTTTTTAAATTACGCTATCATAAACAATGACGTAAGAAAACTTAAGAGACTGTAAGGCAAAATTAATAAGTTTATGCTCATAGGACTATAGTATGAAAGTACAAGTTAATATTACAGAGCCACTAAAGATTGAGGAGTCGTTAGATTTAAATCAAAATACTTATACACATTAATAGTCACTCATAGCTGGGACTTTTACAAGGGTATGTTAAACAATAAACCCTTAGATATAAGGCTATTTACGTGTAGCAGGGACGGAAATACCATATCAATAAGGCCACTATCGAGTGACGAATGGTATATTCCAGGGCTGAGTGTCTCTGCGGTGTTAAGGTAAAAAGCTGGATCATTCTTAAGTTAAAAACTATGTAGTTCTACATATATTATTGTTATAAAAACTAAAGTAACAGAGAAAATCAAAAGATTAAGTAAGGCATCTAAAAAACTTATAAAGCTAATAGCAAAAATATTATAGAAAAGCAATTAAAAATCAAATGCATATATCCCCAAAGGAATTGAGGATGACTAACTTAGAATCGACATTATTTTTTAAGAAATTTCATACATAACATAAAAGAAGTTAAAAGTAATACTATCTTATCAATATTAAATTATGTATTTTTACTGTATTCTTTTCTTTGTTTATATCTAATCAAAAAATTATAGCTTTAATTCGTCTAATGGTTTAAACATGATTTTTCTAGTTAGTCCATCAACTTCTGCATATTCACTCTCTTTCCAATCTAATACTGCATAGCCTATCCCTCTAGATTTTCCGCCGCCTACAAAAGTACCAAATTCGCTGAGGAATTTTAGCGTTTTAATCCAATCATCGATTCTATCCCTTACTATAACCTTGACCCTAACACTATTAACGTTTACAATTTGCTCGCTATATAAGTGTTTTTCCTCACTTTTCCTTGTCTTCCTGTCAATTACTACATGAGTCCTCTGATTTATCTCAGCGTCAATTAAAGTATCGGAAAATGTTACAGCGGATGCAAAATATTCGCTCCCATAAAGCCTTTCTACCGGGCAGTTCCACATTGCAATAAATCTCTTCCTTTCCTTTCTCACATTCTCATCATTTTTGTTTTCTAACCCCTTAGCTTCCAACAATTCGTCTAAGCTTCCATCGTCTGTAACATCTTCACCTTCATGACCCCTAAAGTGGTTCGGATTAGTAATTAAGACCTCAGTAGTCCTTCTGAATATTCCCTTCCAGCTGCTTGATGGTATTACGTAATGTTGACCTATTTTTAGCGGGGTGAGAGTGCTTATATCTTCCTTAGGTCCACCTACCCTAAGCCCGTAAGGAGTATTAAACTTGAGTTTAAACAGATATACTTTCTTCATTTAACATTCACCTTCTGAAGTAGAGAATCTAAATCATCAATCCCGAATATGAAATTTAAACCAGCGGGCAACAGTTCATCGTAATTGCCCTTATCCTTAATGTAAACTAAGGTTCCTTCATTCAGAGTCACGAAAGAGGGTTTTTGCCCAGAAATCCTCTCGTTTGTAAACCAACCGACGTAAGTTGATGTATTACCGATTATTACACTTTTTCCATCTACTTTACCTACTGTGAATAGTTGTTTGCCAAAGAGTGTTGGTATACATTGTGAAAGGCAATATGAAAGCCCCTGAGGTTCGGGTAAATCAACTTCACTTACAACATCAACTGTAACCAATGCATTTGTCCTGTTTTTTCCCCTACCCAATCTTATTTTACTACCTTTAATTATATCTATTACTTCACTGGGTTTGGCTATTGCCCACAGAGTATCAAACTTCTTGTATTCATAAGCATATAACATTCTGTGATAGGATGAGGCTAATGCTTTTTCTATTGCAACATGCATTGAAATAAATGCTTCTGCATTAAAACGCATGTATTTTGTTTCATGTTTATTACTTTCCTTTTTCTTAATTATTACTCCTATTTGGGGTTTCTTCTCTCCCTCAAGCTTTAACACTTCTTTTAACTCTTGTTTTTCAAGTTCTTCACTCTTTCTTCTCAGTATTCCTTTTTCTTCTACGAATTCACTGCTTTTCCTACTTTCTGCCGGACTGAAATAATGTGATGGTGCTGAGTCAATAGGGAATGCTGGAGAGGAGAAGAAGGAGTCATCTATTTTCCCTTTCTGGTAATAATATTCAGCCAATATTGCACCTCTCAGTTGTGTTGCCGGTATATAATCTGTAACTGAGAAATAATAATTTCCTACTTTCTTAGTTCTTGTAGTTATATAACCGTTGACTGTCAATCTGAGTAATGTGAATTTCACCTTACTCACCCCATATATAATCTGATAGAGAGAAGACTATACTCTTCATCTCTTCATCACATTTAACCTTTTGGCAAATATCTTCCTTTAACTTAACGTCTACCATAGCGTTTCTACCCATCCTCCAGAACCTTAATGCCAATAGAGAATATAGTAATAGTTTTAACATTCTATCACCGCATGAGTCCCTAAAGTATATGGTAACTTCAAATTCGGTATTTGGAGCAATTACTTCTTGAGTGAATAAATGTCCTTCTTCACTTCTTTGTGTTCTATCATTTATTTCTACCCTAGTAATCCTGCCTCTTACAATCTCTGGAATTCTTACTGTTACGGTGAAACAGCCAGAATCCTTGTAATCTGGATAACCAAAGAGTTTGCATACATCACAAACGCCATTTTTCTCATGTGCTTCTTTAATTTTACTGGGTTCTATTTTACCGCATGATGTATAACCTTCTGGTAAATAATTATGAATAGCCGTTCTTAATACTCCCTTTATCGTTGAAGGTGGTAATACCATGGGGTTAAGTGGAATGTCTACTGCTCCAATAGTACTTCCTCCTCCTATTGTTAAGGAAGTTAAGTTTTTGATCAGTACTTTAAATTCCATTATCCTACACCTACCCTAAACGTTTTAAGGATAAAGTAGTAATCATAAAGCGGGATTTCTTTTAACGAACCTTCCTTCCTTTCTACTAATTTCTTAAGAATTTCTTTATCGTAAGGTTTGTCACTTCTTGCTATTTGCCTCAAAATATAAGCTAAGGTCTTCAAATAACCGTTAGATGTGTTGAAGTTTGTTTCTGCGTAACTTACTATATCCTCCAATTGCCTTAACTTTTCCCTTACCTCTTTCTTGTCGTTTTCACTATTATAGAGACTAACTACGTCCTTGAATTCATACAACTTAGCTAACTCGAGTAGTTCCTTAACCTTTCTAATATCGTTTGTAACTACCAAATATGAGTTATTTTGCCTCTTATATTTACTAATTTCTGAATGGACTACAGACTTACTGGCTAGGGTTGAAGAAAATACCATACATGCAATGCTTGTTTTATTATACTCACTAAGGTTTTTAGTACTACTAATACCATCTTCTGGTTTTATTTTGCTCCTTTCCATTAATTCATCTGCAGCCTGGAAGGCAAACTGGATTGGATGATCCGGCTTTACACTAACTATTCCAACCTTAAAGGTAAATCCGGTAAGTTGTGTTGCCTTTTCAAAGAATTTCACAGCAAAAGGTATTGCAACTATAGAAGGCACTAAGAGAGTTATATCATCCCCTCCTAAATACAGTACGCCAGAAAGAACTCTACTGGTTAGTAAGAGTCCTTTTGCCGATTTCGATAATTCCATTTCAGCGTTTGCCAACTCAATAAGTGTCTCATAGAAAGCCCTCTTAACTCCGTAATCTAATCTAAAGCTCTTATCAACATAGTCAGAGAAAGTTGCACTGGCTGAAAATATAATTGAACCTCTGTTTCCGTCAGCCTTGATTATTGAAACGTATCTAGTATCTTCTAATTTCTTATATCCAGCTATGAACTCCATAGCATATTCCGCATAATTATCTCCAAAAACTTCTTTAGCAATTTCTTCCGGAGTTACTTCTACGGAAAGTAAGTATGTTGAATTCACCTTACTTATGAAACCTCTTGTAGACGATAATTCTCTAATTTCATAACATCTACTGCATAAATATTCTCCAAGCTTTTCATTCACAGCCGGTCTAATACCGCAATTGTCACAAACTCTATGAAGTCCTACAGAGTAAATCTTCTCTTCAAAGTCAACTAAATATCTCTCACTGAATTGTTGTCTTATCTCGTCCCAGACCTCATTATAGTTCTTTATATAATTATCATAAGCAAATTCAGCTACACTTACCTGCAGTCTTAAATCTAAATCGCTCAGTAACTTTATTCCTTTGAATATGTCTTTTATCTTCTTATAACAATCGCCGTCACAAATGTCCTTTCTCACCACTATATAGGAGTGCCCACCATAACCGCTCAGTAAAGCTTCTGCTGGTAACCTAGATTTTGTTTTACTAACGAATTCTGTATCGATTAGCATAAACGAGTAAACTGTTACCAGAAAGTCTACTAACATACTGGCAAAGGACATATCTCTGAGTTTAGGGAAGTTAGTAATAAACCTCTGTATACTCGGAACATCTATGTAAACCAGGTAACCTATAGGTCTGACAGGCTTTATTTCATTTGAACTTCTTTCCACCTTTTCTGGTATGAAAGGGAATACCTTAGCTTCTTCATTCTTAACTATTTCCAGAGATATAACTTGACTTAAAATGAATTTGTAAATATCCTTTGAAGCTTTTTCGTACTTTTCCTTACCTAAATTGGTAAAACATTCATAAGACTCCTCACGTTCCTTATTAAAACACTCTTTAATTTCTTTACCGTATTCTATGTGCTCTAATGCTTCATTAACTAGTTTAGTCAGTCTATCAGCACTAGAGGCTAAACGGTCTGCGATTTGAACAATACTTTCAGAATCACCGTGATGTGAAGCCACTAATTCCTTAACCCTTTCTAACTTAATACATGCTTCTCCACTCTTCAACTTATTCTGAAGCTTCTCAAGTATGTTAATGGCTTCAGCTACGTGATGACGTGGGTTAATGAGTTTTCCTAGATCATGAAGTAATGATGCGACCCTCAGATAACTTAAATCTATGGAGTGGGGCTGAAGGAGCCATGAAATTAGGGATGTTAGCTGTAAATGAGAGGCTAAAGAAGTGAAGTTAAACCCCGGTCTAGTGTCTGCTGGAGTATTGATTAAAGCTTCGTAGATTTCTCTAATTGAAGGAAAGTAAAGTCTGATAAGTGATCTTAAAGTATCAGTGTGCTCAAAATTTTCTAATTTTTCAAATATATCTTTAAGAGATGTGTTCTTATCAACAGTAATATCAGTTAAATGCCTTGCTATAGTGTAAATGAAGAAGTACTCAAATGCTGTAGGAACATAATTTCCCTTTCTTTCTTTACTTCCTTCATCTTCCTTTTTAATAGTGGGGGCATAAGATATGAACATGGGCAGTTTATATAGCATTGAAACAATGTCAGCGTAAATATCCATTGCTTTCTTCTCGTCATTTTTAGCTATTTCGCACGATATTAGGGCCATATGAGCTAATGTGTCTACTATTTTGTTCTCTAGGTCTATATTACACTCATAAACCTTACCGTCTTCACCGTCAAATACTACTTTAAACTCGGGTAAGTTTAACTTACCCCTTAATGTCATGGCTCACCACTAACGTTAGATACTCAAGTCTTTCTTTACCTTCCTCACGCCATATGATTTTATTTTTTTCATATTCCTCGACCTCAACTACTTTAAAACACCCATCCTCCTTTCCTATTTCTAAGGAAAGATCTTGTTTAATACAGATCTTCATTATCACCACTCCTCATTATAGTCAAATGGCTTGAACGTTCTTACAAAATCTTCTAAGGCTTTAACGTATTCTTGTTTAGGTGAAGGTAAGGAAAATCTTACTCTGCCGAAACGCCTATCAGAGTACTTAAATCTACCGATTAACATAACCTTTCCTTCCAATTTCTTATCTCTAAACCCAAAACCGTAAAGAAGCATACCCAATTCAATGGGCTTTAAAGAACGATAAAGTACTTTCCCTCTAAATCTAGATCCCTTTACGCAACTCTCATAATACTGTCCATTAACGTTTACGTAATCTACCTTCCCTTGAGTCATGATAAAGTCGGAAAATGATACTTTACTCGCCAGTCCAGAATTGCCTAATAGATCACATACTGGACAGACTCTTTGAGGAAATCTATCAGTAGGTCTAGGTCTGGGATTCCTAAATATTCTCTTATAAGCAGCTGATGAGGTATTAGAATTCCTCGATACAATGAAGCAAGCATCCCTTATCGAAAGCTCAAGCCTTGTCCTCACAAGTCCCTTAATAGTTGACCCGGGTATTATAACCTTACCTAAGTATCTGTTCATCTCATGAGTTACTGGTGAGAAGTATTTGTTAACGTCTGGGATAGTTCCTTTTAATGCTGTTTCGACTAATTGGTCTATGTTTTCTAAAGGTTTTATTATTTCTACGTCATAAACCCCACTACCTACATGTAGATAATCAGACACTACTTCCATTTCTAACTCCAGAACTCCTTCTAATCCTATACTGTTCCTTTCAGTGTACTGGGTATGGAATCTTTGCATTATTAAACGCCTCCATGAACGGTTTCATCTTTTCGAAAAACTTATCCCCATCTTCCTTTATTTCATCTTGCATTGATACTGGAATATCCTCATCCCCTATTTTCTTCTCACCTTTGTCTAAGAACCTTAAATTAACGAATTTTACAAGTCCGAATCCCCTACTCTTATGTCCACCTATTTGTACAAAACCGTCATGGATGTTCTTCATAATAGTTAATAAGTAACCTATTGCATAATTGGGCAAATTATTTCCGATGATTTTAAACGTGAATTTAGACCCAGGCTCTACAAATTCAACTTGAACCAGAGCGCCTCTTGCAGCAGCTCCTTCAGTTCTACTTATAGCAACCATTGTCCTAGTACCGAGTTTAAACTCAATAGCCCTAGACTCTAAAAACTTAACAGCCCCTATTACGCTCATAGTACCGAAGAGTTTACAATTAAGACAAGTATAATTCCAGAATGTTTTTAATGCATCCTCAATGTAGTTTTCTCTTAGGCTTCTCTGGAAATCATCGTATTTTCTAAAGTTATTTAAACAATAATCCCTTCCTACACCGCTACATGTGATAAGATTCCTTCTTTTTAATACTCTCTCTCCTTCAGACCTAAATACTCCCTTCCAAGAAGATCCGGGAATTATAGGAGTTCCTTCAGCGTCTTTTAATACCGTATCTCTAGCAATGCTGGCAGGATCCATTCCACCAAATTTCCCGACTCCTATCCTTAGAGGGGATTGTACCTCTAAAATTCCCTCAATTACGGTTTGTCTCTTTATTACATCCTTTCTGATAAAGGTATAGTCTACCATGACTTAGCCACCTCCATAAGGTCTAATTTAATGGATTTCATAAGGTCTGGTGATTTGCGTACTTCAATTTCCCCGGATGTTAATTTGACTAGCCCGAAACCAGCACTCTTCTTAGCTCCTATAAATATTCCGTCAGTAATTAGGGTTTTTAATAAATACCTTACAACTTCAACCGCTTTCTTTCTCCATTCTTCCGTTTCTCCATCAACTATGTTTAGGTTATATAGGAACATTGAGAAGTTGAAAACAGAGTTAGGTTCTACGTAATCTAATGTGTAAAGATGACCGGGTAATTGACCTCCGAAAACTCTATTTATTGTAACCATTGTCCTTTGGGAAATAGAGTATTCCTCAGCAACAGCATCTAGTATATAAACCCTAGAAGAGAGATCCTTGAAGCCGAAAATTATGCAAGGTATACAGTATTTTTCTTCACCATTACAACTAGTACATTTATTATCATCCAAATCACATACAATATATCTTGGATCATTCCACGATTTTACGTAAGCTTCTGCCAAACTCCTTAGAGCTCCTTTAAAACTCGATCCTGGAATAATCGGTCTTTCATTTACTTTTAATATGGGATTATCTGTGGGATCTGTGAAACTCTGAGACTTTCCATATCCAATTCTCAGAGGTGTTTCATTTTTTATTTTTCCACTAATTTTTATTATACTTCTGATAACATCTAGATCATAACAAGGTTTTTCATCGTTCATTTCACATCCTCTTTACTAATTCGTTTACTAATTTCTGGAAATTATCAACACCTTTAAGTTGTGTTACATCTATTTCAAGACCGTCTAAAGTTTCATAAATCCACTTTACATAACCTAAAAGTTCTAGGGCTTTATTTATATCCTCTTCATTTTCTTTCAAATCTTTTAATGCAGAAAGTAATAATTTACTAGTATTCCTATCTATTTCTCCTCTGCCCGTTTGCCTCAAAATATATGCTAACAGTTCTTTTATGCTCTTTCTACTCTGTATATAGGTTAATAGGTTATTTATAGTACTGGCATCTACTGCAGGTTTTTGTTCTTTTCCCTTTTGTACTGGAGTAAGAGCTGACATAGCAATTCTGGTTGCTATATCTAACAAATCCGTGTCCGTCTTAACCAGCTGGGACACAAGTATTCTATTCATACAGACATTAATAAACTTTAGGATAATTATTTTACTTACTAAACGTAAGAGTATTATTTTACTAAACCAATGTCGCAACATAGTTTTTGCATTATTTAGGGGTTTTTTAATGACAAAGTACTACCAGAACAAGAGATTGAAGAGGAAGTAAACTTTATTTTGGTGTCTTTTAACCTTATTAAACAGTGTGTGAAGGACCAGAAATGAATTGAAAGAAACGTAAAAATGAGTAATGCTTTATTTCATGTATTATAGATCTACCAAAAATGAGTGATTTTTTATCTCTAAATCATTCTACAATTTTTTTCAAAGTATACATTTATTTTCTTTAAATCTAACAACGTAAAAGGCATTGTGGATCAACGAATTTGAATAATCATGAAACAACTAGATCTATAGTCATTTTATTTTATAGTTATTTGCATGAATTAGTTATATTTTTAATAGTAAGATCTCATTAGATTTTAAGCCTATGTATTTGTAGACTCTGATTTCTCTTAGCACTTGAACGAATTCAAAATAGCAAGATTATTCTCTCTTGTGTTATATGAATCGACATATTTAGCGATGATATTAAATAGAAGAGCTATTTAGTGCACCTAAATTAGATAACCGCAAAGTTTTTTAAGCCCTGTTGTTTTTTATATATTGTGATGATACATGAGATTAAGCAGTACTCTCTCATTAAAGAAAGATTTTTCAATCTCAATTCATAAAAAGAATTCTATAACGATTAATATAAGCTACTTAACAAAGATAATAGACTTCAATAATAGACTACTAACATATATGTATAACTGAAGGTAGGGGGGACTATAAGGATGAGCCTCTACCTTGGCTGTGGAGACTCTCTCTTCAATAGTCTCATATCTCTAAGGAGAGAACGTAATATAAGAGTCGGTATAAACGAAATTTACTATGCCGAAAAAGTACAGATAAAGAATAAGCACCCGCTAAATAATTTATTCGATAAAATACTACCAGAGTGCCGTAAGAGTACACGATGTCCAGAGTATACCTGGTCAGCTGAAAGTGCAATATTACAAATACTAGAAAGAAATGGGTATGAAGGGTTAAAGAAGAAGCAGAAGATTATATACAACAATATTCCTTATTGTCCAGATGCAGTAAAAATAAACCCGCCTGACTCAAATAAGCCTAATTACCTTATCGAAGTTAAGTCTACGAAAGCCAAACGTGGGAGTAATACCTATCATTGTTTAGTTAAGAAAGGGGCACTCCAAAGCTTAAGAAACGCTGCTGCATATGTAAAATCAGGTAAAGTTAGGGAAATATTACCTAAACTAGCGATTGGTACTTATGTTATTATAGAGAAAGTGCAAAAGGAAAATGAAAAAGTAGCAATAACTCTACAAGATATACAGATATGCGGAATAGGTTGGAAGGGATCATTTAAAATAGATATCCAATCGGCGGACGAAATCTTCAATTTTATAGGGGGTTGATGAAACATTTCCTATCTGATAGCTGAAGTTTACGTAGTTCCACAGACAACAACTATAATCCCACCATTTACCTCTAAGGTAGGGAAGTCTTTAATAACTAATACAAAAGTCGCAATCTCACCCTTAAAAAAAGGTAATTCATATTTAATTAAATACTCAACTTCCCCTCACTTTATGGAGGTTGAAGGAGGTACTATATACTCTTTTGAGGTAGGAGGCAGTTACGATGACGTGATTTACGCATTAAGGGATTTGGATAAGAAGAGGGTTTTTAATACGACATGGGAAGTAGTTAATATCAAGCTTAGAGAAGTAAAATTTTGCTGCAAAGGAAGGATTAGAGTAACTGTAAGAACACCAGCATTGATTGCAGACCCTTTAATGAAGTCTAAAAAGAAAAGATTTACTAATGCATTCTCCTTCGTATTTGCAGTAAACTTCATGGATCACTTAAAAATTACGAGAGAAGAGTACAAAAAGATTGTACTAGAGTTGGAGGAAAAAGTGAGAGAAGAACCATCGAAAGTCGGTTATGTGTCTGTAATCTATGCTGGAAGAAAGGTCATAGGGCTTATAGGTGAGTTACGTTATGAATTGTTGGCAGTTGATGAGAGAATAATTGGTACTTTAGAAAATGCTATAGCCAAAGGTATAGGTAGTTCAAGGAGAAACGGATTCGGAAGAATAGAAATGAGATGTGAGGATTATGGAATATAAATGCTTTATATGTAAGAACATATTTGATAGCTTCCGTAATCTGAAAATTCATGTCATCAGAGCCCATAATAATGGGCAATGTCCTCTGTGCGGTAAAGAAACTAAAAATTTATCAATGCATAGCAAAATGATGGCTAAAAGTGATCCTTGGCATTTAGTGTTATCATGCATACTTACTGAATGTGATTATATTAATGATGATGAAATAAAAAGAATGATGATTAATTTAGTTAAGATTGTTCTAGTCGAAAGTGTTCCCCTCGATATCATCTCTAAAGAGGAAAATTAAGTGCTGATTTAATCTTCATTAAATTCGGTGTACAAATAATACAATATACGTAAAATCATTCAAACCAGATAACCATAGTCTCCTTATTATATGCTTGTATACAGCCTTTTTCATAGTAATGATATTTATCGATTAAAAACGTATTTTACAGTTCCAACTTTACATCTTCAGTCCCTTACAGAATTGCGAGTCTTGAATAGTCGATCTTTATATTGCTCTCCTAGTCAAATTCTATGTGTTGTCATGAAAATTGAAATATAGAATATTACTTAGATATAGAAAAGTTCATAAATATTTAAGATACATAAGCTTTGCTCTCTTTGTCGAGAAGGAGAGAGGGTTAAATCCCTTCTCGAAGATCTTAAGGAAATAGGTGTCAACATGACTATAAGTTCAATAAAGTTTTCACGCAGAAGAGAAGGCGTACACGCTTTCATGTTAGAGTGAATAGAAAGAACGTCCTTATTTTCTCGTCATGTGAGTTCATCATATATTCAGATTTAGAAAGATAACCACATTTCCTCTCTTCAAGGATCAGAATTAACGATAAGTAGATAGGCTTAACAGACATTAGTATATAATAAAGGCTATAAAGAGGAGAGCTATCAGATTAACGCATATTCAAAAATAACTCTTTCATGTGGTTATTCAGTAATACAAGCTTAATAAATATTTTAGTAGCTATAAGCCCATCCAGTATCTGAAACTCAAGTAGGCGTGAGAATCTTATTTAAACGAGGTCTTAGTTAGTAAGTAAAGACACTTTTCATAGTTTAGTCCACTCATTCATTAACAATTATTGTGAGAAAGAGTCATAGTGCCGTCATTAAGGTATAAATTTATTAATTAATGAAAATCTCTATAGTGAGAAGATGCTAAGAAAAGGTTTTATATATCCTAATGTGAATATAGAAATATAAATACCATAATGATGACACTATGTCCACACTAGGGCTCAATTAAGTAATCTTTATAAATATAAATTTGTAGTTTTTATTAATGATCTGTGATTCTTCGAGTATACTTTCTAGCTTGGATCTAGTGTTCCAGAAGTTCTCAGACTCTGGGGTACCATATACTACGACTAACGTTAAGTTCAGGGATGTCTTACCCACTCTATGTTCACGTAATGTAAGGCTATGCGATCTAAATATGTATCAGCATCAGCTCGAGGCAATAAATAAACTTATGCAAGGTAAAAACCTAGTAGTAAACGCTGAAACTGGAGGAGGTAAGACTGAGATATGGGTATCATATGCGTTAGAAATGCAGTTAAAGGGAGAATTTAACGTACTTGCAATATATCCCACAAAAGCCCTTGCTGGAGATCAGATTGAGAGGATAGTAAAATATTATATCGAGGCTGGGTTTTCCGTATCTAAGCAAGTAAAAGGGAAGACTAAGATAGTGGAAGTATACTATGGTGACGTTATAAAGTATGATGGAGATGTGTCAAACTACATTCAATCTGTCAAGAGGGCAAAGACATTACTCACAAACCCTGAAGTTGTGAAGAACGCTCTTTTTCAGAACCATAAAATAAGTGACTTCTTGAAGAAGGTGAGGCTAATAGTAGTAGACGAGTTCGACTTCTATGGTAGCAGTAAGAGTACAGTCTTGCTTCATATTATTAAAGGTATTATAGACAAGTTCGGGATTAAACCTCAGATAGTAATAATGAGTGCAACGCTTTCTGACCCAGAAGTAGTAAAGCCCTTTTTCGACGTTGAAATTATAGGGGGTAAGTCATTCAGGCCCGCAAATGATACTTACATAGTTTTAGGTAAGAGGGATGAGTTAAACGCAATAAGTAAAGCGTTAAACGTAAGCTTTGATGATTTAGTTAAAAACTTTTTTAAATACGCATCAGATCCCAAAAAAGAGATATACTTCTTACAACTATTTAAAGATAATGCCCAGTTACTCCCAGAGTATTTGGATAAGTTGAAGGGCTGTGACGAACTGACTATAATCTTTTCTAGGTCTATAAGTGAGGCGAATAACTTAGTAGGAAAATTAGGGGGGAAGGTAAACTATGACGGGACTGCTCCAGTTGCTGTCCATCATTCTGGGATAGACAAGTATGTAAGGCAACAAGTAGAGAATGACATGAGGAGTGGGAAACTCAAGGTAGTCGTAACTGTGAAGACGCTATTACAAGGTATAGATGTAGGGAATGTTACTAGAGTAGTCCACGTTGGGATCCCAGATAGCGTAAGGGAGTTTATTCAGAGGGAAGGGAGAAAGGGGAGGATGGCTAGTATTAAGAGGACAGAGAGCGTGATCTTTCCATTATCGCTCTCAGACGCTGTACTCCTCGAGGACTACTCTACCTCACTTAAGGAATGGTTATCATTGGGATCAGAGTCATTAATACTACTTCCAGATAACGAGTTCCTAAAACTGATAGACGTAATAAGAGGTATATTAAATGATAGAGAGTTCCTTAAGAGTGTAGGTATAACTGGTACGTTACCTCAGATAAGCTTTTATGAGCAATTACATAAGACCGTCCCTAAGCTACTCTTTGACGGAAAGAACTGTAATGTCGTAGATAAGCTTAACTATAGGGATGTAGTTGAGAAGCATCAATTAGGCTGTATAGACCCTATGCTCAATGCGATAGTAGTGAGAAACTCAGTTATAAACGGTAAGAGGCATGTAATAGAGACATCTGACTTCTCTTCTAGCATCATGTGTAATAATATTAACATAAGTTCACATGTAGTTAATAATGCAATAGCCTACTATGAGGACATCTGTTTTTCTTGGAAACAACATCCGGACTTAAATGGCGACATAGAAAGAGGGAAGGTATGGTCTAAGGTAAGCCTTGACGTACTCTTTGAAGGTGACGGTGGGTTTAAACAAGTCCATGAGATAGCGAGAAAGGTCTTTTGGTATATAGAATCCCGAAGAAAGATAGGTCAAGAGTATAAGGTAGAGAAGATAGAGTTAGAGTACACACCGTCACCCAATCTTAAGTATGACTTCCTCACATACGTATATGCGAGTGAGCTTGAACCAGATGACGTTAATAAAGTGGATAAGGGGATGTATTTCATTCTAGCCCTTTTAAGGCTTAACTACGGGATAGACTTAGGCTTAATTAACTTTGGAGTCTCCAACTCTGGGATATTAAAGATATGGGAGAGCGAACCTACCGCATTACTAAAACGTTTAAGGGAGATGAAGAAAGTGAAGGTGAGAGGTACGGAACTTGACTGTAAGAAGTTATTGGATGACGTAAGAAATGCCCAGCCTTTTAGAAGGCTTGAATTAGTATTAAAATACCTAGACCCATATACATTTAATAACTTTGATTTTAACGAAGTAAAGGCAATTGCAGAGAGGTTTGTCCATTATCTCTGCAACACTATTCCTATCCAACTTCAAGTAATTAGTGGTACAATGATACCTAAGTCACCTCTAATACGGAGTATCATTATAGACTCTTTTGGAGGGAAATACGCGGTTTCATCTCCTACTGGAGAGATAAGTATATTTGACAATGAGGAAGAGGCGGTAAAGGAAGCTGCAAAACTTAACATAGAGTTTACTGACGCTATTGTAGTACCTTATGGTGTGAGTATAGGAAAGAAGTATAAGTTTCAGAACGAAGTCGTTTATATAGATAAGGAGATAAATAGACTTCTGGGAGGGCCTATAACTCCATCAAAGTTTAGGGAGCTAGTGCTGAATGATGATAGTCTATTAAAGGAGGAGAATGAGGCAGATAACAGCATTACGAGAGGAGAAGAGGTTGAGCTAACTAAAATATTTAGGAAGAGAGCGGAGACAATAAGACTCATGATAAACTTGTGGAAGGCATATTTAACAGATAAATAGAGGTTATTCGTCTTTTATATTTACGAGATGTATAGTAATCCCGATAAATAGGTCTGACTACATCTTTGAGAGTTCTTTTTCTTCAATAGTCAGAAGTTATGAGTCTCTTCAAACTGAACTGTTCTCAAACAATATCGAATTCTAAAATTATCTGTAAAAATATTACATCAGTCATAAAAATCCTTTTCTAATGTAATTTACTGAAAAGAGCTGGTAATGTAAAGGGCAAACATTATTTTAGAAAACATTTACATGTGAGGATTTTGGAGTCTTTTTTATTGGTAGTCTCATAACCCTTGTCTATACGTAGGTTATTTATCCTCACCTCTTCTCGAGAAAGATAATATCCTTAAACGAGGTTATTTGAAGATGATTAAACATATTAGAGTTTGATATGATATTGCAAATAATTTTCGAATCCCATGACTGTTTGAGAAGCCCCTCAGCTGATCTAATTGTTAGCTCAGGTTAAAAGTCCCTAAGTACTTAACGCAAACACTCTTCTATGAACGACACGACATATGACTCCTCTCTCGCTTTAGATTCTGGATCAGCTATTGAATGACCGGAATCATTTACAAAAAGCATTACATCATTTCCTAAACTCTTAGACTTAGCAACATATTTCAATGCATGTGCCGGATGAACCCTATCATCATTAATACCAGTATAAACGAAAGTCTTAGGTAAACCTTTTTTCAAGTTATGGTAAGGACTGTAAGATAGCAAATACTCTGTGTATTTAGGATCATTAGGATCTCCGTACTCCTCAACCCAGTATTTTCCAACATAAAGCTTATCATACCTCAACATATCCAGCACAGGGTGGCCTATTACTGCGCAATCAATTAATTCCGGATACTCATTTATCGTAGCACCTACTAATAACCCTCCGTTACTCCCTCCCATTGCTACCGCTTTTCCACCCATAAGTTTCACAAGCCTTAAAAACTCAGCAAAGTCCTTAAACACATTCTTCTTATTCAAAAGCATACCAGCTTTATGCCACTCCTCCCCGTTCTCATAACCACCTCTTAGGTTAGTTATCAATATCGAATACCCCTCGTTCAACAATACCCTCATTACAGATGTAAGAGAGGGAAGTAAGGGAATTCTAAAACCTCCATAACCGTAAACTATTACTCCTTTAGGGTTATTGGCTTTAGAGACTAAAAACCCGTGAAGTAATACATCTCCCTTGACGTATAAGTCTTTTACTGTCACATCATAATTTCCGTATTGCATTAGCACTTCCCCTCTCCCTTCATCACTCTTCTTTACCACTCTGAATTTATAGTTGAATGAAGTCTCAACAAGGAATAAAGTGTGACCTTTACCGTCCATGAAGGTTATGTTATCGTGTACTTCTTCCCCTATTTTCTTTCCTTTAATATCGTAAAAAATTAAAGGAGTCCTATACTCTTTTATTACCTCAACCGCAATTTTATCCCCTATATGAGAAACACCTAGAACTGGATAATCAACTTCTACAACCTTCGTGTTACCGAGGTAAACTGCATTATTCTTCTGATAAATCACCTCACCTTGTTGAAAATCTATAACATCTATCACTTCTCCTTCATCTACTTTCCTCAGGGAATCAAATCCCTCTCCTACATAAAGTTCACCATACCTCCAACCCTTTTGCCTAACTAAAGTGAGGAAATCATCAAACACTTTTATTGTTACAAACTCACCGGGTTTCATGTCTTTGCCGTAAACTATTTCATCTTTACAAAACACTCTGTCTGCGGGATAATCACCACCATCTGGAGGTGGGGAATACCTATAGCTCTTAATATAGCACAACTCACCTTTAAAGTAAAATGGAGATTCTACCATCTCGCCTAATTCTCTGATTTTCCCTTCCGGAGAAATGAGCAATGTGATGATCTTGTCACTTCCTTTTCTTTCTATACTAACACCTATCTCCTTTGAGTTATAGACTTTCCAGATTTCTGAGGCTACATAACCTTCAGGTGGAATGTAGATGGTCTTATTACCTAATAATAATTGACTTTTCTCGCCGTAAAGCAAAATTGCCGGGTTTTCTTCGTCATAAGCGAACATACTTAAAACGTAAGGCTCCTTATCCATTTCGAGGAGAAGGGGATAAAGTTCCATAGCTTTCTTCCCCAGTTTGCTCTCCGTCTCTTTATTTTCCTTCTCTATAAAGGATATGGTTCTGGGGTCTGATAAGTTTTCTAAATACTCGTATTCGTCCATAAGTAATGAATTGGGAGAAGGTTAATAAACATTAAAGACATGAATAGTTGCGTGAATTGGGAAAGCATAGTCATCTTATATCTGGCGGGCAATATACGCATTAGATGCGAAGAAGAGATCTCTTATACCTAGCTATATGACTACTTCGACATTTCAAACTAGCTAAGCGTCAATATTCTCTCTAGAATGCTATTTGATTGGCTATTGATTTTTAATCTCACAACTCTTACATAAGCTAAAACGTCACATATATTAGCTGTTACTCAGGATTTCGTGCCCGTGGAGTTTTCCTCTTCAATTATCTGACATTAAGCTTAATATTTATCCATATTTACATACTAATCATGTCATACAACATTGCTGAAGAATTTTTGAGGAGGGCAAAGGACTACTTAAAAGCTTCAGAACTATTATTTCAGCAAGGCCTTTATGAGGCATCAGCGTTAGATAGTGAAGTTTCAGCACGACTTTACCTAAACTTTTTAAACTTGGGATAGAACCTCCTAGGACCCACGGAATTAAAGAATTACTTTCTTTATTATATACTTTGGAGATAAAAGGATAAGCGACTTTACGAAGGATAACAAGGGAAAAACTCATTATCTTAGAGAAAGTAAGAGGAAATCTCAATACGGTCTACCTCCAAAGATGAGGCTGAAATATCTTTAATTACTGCAAGGGAAATACTTGTGGAATTGTTATGGAACTTCTAGAGAGAATAAAGTTCTTACGAAATTGGAAGGAAGCGTTTAATAAGCTTAACCTTGAGAGATTTAGTGAGGTTTACGTTTTCGGTTCCGTAATAAGTGGGAAAAATAACTGGCGGAAGTGACATTGATGTAATCTTAGTTATTAAACGTAATGAGGATAGGAATAAGGCATTAATAGACTTCTTTTATGAGGTTGAGAGGGAGTTGGGAGAAAAGGTGTCATATTTGTTTGACGTTAAAGTAATTTATGAAGACGAGAAAGAATTACCACCATTTAAGTCCTTCCTCAGAGATGCGGTAAGAATAAAATGAACTTATGTTGGTGTTTATTGAGGCTATATCTTAAAGATCAAGAGATGATGAGTAACTCCTTCTTACTTACTTAGTTAAACCAATTAATAACTCAAAACCAAGGTTATGAATTCCCGTTAAAATCTCTTATATCTCCTTATCATCGATTCATAGGTTTTCGATAAAAAAACAAGTAAATCGTAAAGTGTCAAAGATAGAAACGTTTATATTTTCCGTATACGTATATTATAATATGAAGACCGTATACAGTTTAAGGATAGATAAAGAGTTACGTGAGGAGATGGAGAAATACAATATTAAATGGAATGAGGAGATTGAGAACTTTATTAGGAGGAGGATTGAGGAGTTAAAGAAAGAAGAGATCTTAAAGAAGATTAATGAAATTCTCCAAACAATGCCAGAAACTAACTCTAGTAGTGCGGAATTGGTGAGGGAAGATAGGGATAATAATTGACGCATCTGTTTTAGCTAAGTTTGTAACTAAGGAGAAAGGGTGGGAGAAGATTACGGAAATTCTGAAAGACGCTGAGACGTTGGACTTTGCGTTGGTGGAAGTATCTAACGTAGTGTGGAAGAAAGTTGTATTAACCAGAGAGTTAACTGAACAAGACGCGATTAAGGCGGTTACTATTATCAAAGAATATTTGCCACAGTTGCTGACATTGAATAAAAGCGTTAACTTAATTGAAAGGGCTATGGAGATTTCCGTAAAAGAGAAAATCCCAATATATGATTCACTTTATATCGCACTGGCTGAACGTAAAGGGAGTAAATTAGTAACTGGAGATAAGAAGCAACATGAGATAGCAAAGAAGTATGTCATCTCAGAGCTTATATAGGTTTCGTTGAAAGATTAAGGATTAATAAAGCTTCTTTTGTCTTTCTGTGTCATTGTAAAAAGGGCTGTGTTATAGCCCTAGAAAGCACTGTACGCCTTTAGTAAACCTTGAGGAAATGCTATGTCGGTTTCTTCAATTTTTCAGCTTTGATTATTTATGTTAAATTCAATTGTAGTTATTCCGAGAGAATTCGGCAACAAAAGGCAGTTTTTATATAAACTTAAATTTTCCCTTCTCGGAGAGTATACTTATGAGTGTGATTGTTTACACTACTGTAATTGACGGAGAAATAAACGTTAAGGATCAGCAAAAATTTTTCAGTAATCTGGCTACAGCAGTCAACATTATTTCTCAGTCGTTTGATTTAGAACCTTTGAAGTCCCTCCATGAGAAATACAAAGATGTTACAGAAGGGCTAGATGAGGTAGCTCGTAAAGATAGTCCATTCTATGCTTCCTATTTATCACACAAGGTATTTGATGACTACTTTAATAACGGTAGGCTAAAGGCACTATTAGAAGAGGTAGAAAAATACGATATTGAGAAAAAAATTAAAGAACTTATTAAGAAAAGGGGAGAAGAGGCTGACAAAGATGAGGTTAACTTACCTCTTGTTTGGTCTTTCAAGACTCCAGACATATTAAGTGTATTTAAAAAGCTTGACTCCGATAAGGAGTTCGAAACAGAATACTTAGGAATAAAGGTCTACCTTACGATAAAACCCTATTCTGAAGAACTGGGCTATTACGCCCCCTTCCTTTTCTTCACAAAGAATAAGCCCAGACTTGGAGTTAAGTTCGGTGATATTTCAGTAGACCCATACGAGATCAGAGTCCTTCAGTTAAATGAAGAAAGGGAAAACTTCGTACTTACCTTTTTAGAAAAGATATTGGGTAAGCTGACATTAAAATCAAAGACTCGGTTAGAGATAAGGAACGTTTCAGAGTTCTTAAATACGGAGTATTTATTAATCGCGTTAAGATATGCACACTGGATATTAAGGACTTCAAAGTTAACTTTAGGAGAGGCTGTTAACTGTCTCCCCATTCTTCTGGCATCTGTAGATAAGCCCACACAATTCGTAAAGGAGATAAAGGACCTCTATCACAGAATAGAAAATGAAGGAGTTGATTTAGAGTCCATAAGGAAAGAAATTGAAAACCTGGGTTGGTACAATATAACCTTACCCAGTAGAGCAAACATCCAGTCTGTTAGGGAAGTTAATAAAATCAACGAGTTATTTAAAATAGGTATGAAATTAGGGAATCCCATAACAATGATAGTGTACTTGTGTATGTCTATAATTTATGTGTATAAAGTTAACGGATACGACTTTGACAAAGTGTTTAGAGTTTAGCTTGTGTTTGCCCATAGCGTAACTTATCCTTATTTTTAATTCTGCCACAAGCACCTATATAGGATCCTTGAATTGCCTTCAGCGTTAAAGCTCTAAAGTTTATATTACAATTATGTGTAATATAACATTGTGAAGATAGTAACATTGAAGATAAAAGACGAGTATTATGAATTAGCTGAACAAATGGTTAAGAAAGGTATAGCTAAGTCCACGGATGAAGCGTTTAATCTTATTCTTTCTTACGGTGTGAGCAAAGCTAGAGAGGAGCTGAAAAAGAAAAAGATTAAAGAACTTACTGAGAGATGGTTAAGAGAAGGATTACCGTCTAACTTACCTACTTCTGAAGACCTATTAAGGGAAAGAGGACTATGTTAATACTAGCATTGTTCTTGGATATTTATAAGTCTAAAGATAATACTAACAAAAATAATAGTACTAGTTAGAAAAAAGGAGAAATTCATAACATTAACATAACTTAAGTTAAATCATGAGTATGAGAGTGAAAAAGTAAACAAACGAGCAGCG